>DASZYF010000179.1:0-31847 GCA_035545535.1 Mycobacteriales bacterium
GGGCCCTGGCCGCGCTGGCGCTCGCGGCGGTCGCGCACCGCGCGCGGCGCCGCCGATCAGCCTGACGCCGTGGCCGACGGCGTCGGTGCGTCCGGCGTCGCGCTGCTGCTGGGCGTCGCACCGGACGCGGCCGTCGACGGCGACGGAGACGGCGTCGCCGACGGGGTCGCTCCATTGCCGGCACCGCTCGACGGCTGGTCGACCGGAGACGCCGACGACGGCAGCGTTCCCGGCACCGTGCTCGACGAGGGCCCGCCGACGGCACTGACCGCCGGGTTCGACGGCGGCGTGCTGGGCTGGACGCCTCCACCCGACACCGCGGTGACGAGCCCGCTCTGCACGAGCAGGTCCAGCACCTGCTTCTCCACCGCGTCGACCTGCGCCACGATGGCTGCGGTGTCGGTGGGATCGATCTGGTTCAGCGCGTCCAGCTGGGAGAGCGCCGCCTGCAGCTTCGCCATGAGCTCGGCCGACGGTTGCGCCGAGACCGTCACGACGAGCTGCTGCGCCAGCGCGGTGGTGATGCACTGCGGGCAGGCGTAGTTCGCCGCCTCGGCGAGGTCCTTCGGGGCGATCGTGTTCGACTGCCCGACGATCAGGACGACCTGGAACGACACCGCGACCGTCATGCACGCATGGCAGCTCGCCAGCGCGTACGCGCCGTTCGTGTTGGTGGCGGGCGCGCCGTCCTTCACGGTCACCAGCCCGTACTCCACGTCGTAGACCACGCCGCCGTCCTGCGTGCCGAGCGCCAGCGCCTGCTGGTCGCCCGGGCCGGGAGCCGCCGGAAGGGCGAACGGGAACGCGACCCCCGCATCGGGCCCGGTCGTCAGCACGGCCTCGGTGCCGCCATCGCCGGTCGGCACGAGCATCAGGCCGGGTGCCGTGGGCGTCACCCCGCCGCGCGGCACCATCAGCAGCGAGAGCCGCCGGGTGGCGCGGAACGGCGCACCGCCGGTGGCGACCGAGCCGGCGCCCGTCGACGTCGATGCCGGCACGGGGGCCCGCAGGTCGCCGTGCGTCACGGTGGAGACCAGCGATCCGATGGTGCCGCGCTCGCTGGCCTGGACGGCTTGGTACTGCCCCGACGGCCACCACGCGTAGGCCATGAACGCGAGCAGCACCGCGCCGACCATCGCCGTGGCGACCCGCAGGGTGGGCCGGCCTTCGGTCGCCTTGCCCGCGCGCACGACGAACCGGTGCGCCACCCGCGTCGCGATGAGGATGCTGCCGATGACCGGCAGGACGAGAGCGAACAGGCGCAGCGCGCCGGCCAGCGCCCCGAGGACGTCGGCGTGCGCGACCGCATGCCCGACGAGGTGCCCCTGGTGGCGTCCGCTGGTCCACGCGGTGGCGATCAGCCGCGGGATCAGCAGCACCGCGCCGAGCAGGAGCGACAGGATGACCGGCACGACGACGACGACCCAGAGCGTCACCAGCACCCGGGCCTTGCGGGTCAGCGGCGACGGGTCACGCCAGTGCCAGGGCAGGAGCCCGCGCAGCGTGGGCCCCATGTGCTGGTAGAGATCGGGCACACCCGTCGCGTCGGCGAGGATGTGGTAGCCGTCGGCCCGGATGACGGGCGAGAGCTGTCGCACCATCTGCAGCAGCTGCATGGCGACGAGCAGCAGCAACGCATCGTCGCGCACGGCCAACCAGGCGGCGACCACCGCGACGGCGACGAACGCGTTGAAGTACAGGCCGCCGAGGTCCACGCGCAGGCGGCCACGACGGTTGAGCCGGTAGGCATCGCTCACGTCGGTGTAGAACGCGGGATAGACGAGGTAGAGGCCCGCGCCCATGCCGCCGGGTGCGGCACCGCCGTAGCGGCAGGCGGCGGCGTGGCCGAGCTCGTGGAAGCCCGCCGACACGACCGTGAGGACGAAGATCGCGAGGAGCATGCCGGGCGCGTCGAACGCGTGCCGGGTCGCCGACGCGAGCCCCTTGTCGACGAGCACGAACCAGCACAGCGCCGCGAACGCGACGAGCACCGGAGCGACGATCCACGGTCGGAACAGGAACGCGAACGGCGCGGTGATGCGCCGCGTCCACCGCGCATCGGTCACCATCACCTTGAGGCGCAGGGCGAGCAGCGGGTTCGCCTTCGGTGCCGCCTCCGGCTCCGACCCGGCGAGGACTCCGAGCGCCGCGAGCTTGCCGAGCAGGACGGTCACCTGCTCGGCACTGACGGTGCGGTCGGTGGCGTGACCGAGCTCGGCGGCCAGCGCGGGCACGTCGCGCTGACCGTCGACGAGCTCCAGGAGCGCGTAGATGAGCGGCGTGAGCTGCAGCACCTGCCCGTCGCCGCGGCGGACGAGGAACGAGCCGTTGCGGTAGCCCGACCCGCCGAAGGCGCCGAGCAGCTCGACGCCCTGCCCCAAGGCGGGCGCGGGCTGCTCGGCCCCTTCGTCGGTCGACGGTCGTTCGGCGATCGTCGTCATGCGAGCACCAGCGATGCGTCGGCCGGTGCGGAGCTACTGCGTGACCGACGCATCCTGCGTGGCGGTCGCCGAGGCGTTGACGTCCTGCAGCTCCTGCTCGATGGCGATGTCCTGCGGAGCCAGCGCAGTCGCGTGCGCGTCGGGCGAGATGAGGTTCGCGGCGACGGCGGCATCGACGGGTGCCGCGACGTTCGCGTTCGCCGCGACGGCGCCGTCGATCGGAGCCGCGAGGTTCGCCTGGGCGTCGATGTTGACGTTCGCGTCGAGCAGCGAGGCGCCGTTGAGCACGTCGCCGGCGCTGGGTGTCGAGGTAACTGCGGCCGGGCCCGGCGTCGCCACCGGCTCGCTCGACGGATCGCCGGTGGGCTGGGCCACCGCGGTGCCGGGGTCGCCGCTGCCGGCCGCGGTCCCGCCGGACGCCGTGCCGTCCGTGGTCGTGCCGGTGCCGTCGGTCGCGCCGGTGCCGGTCTGGTCGACCGCGGCGTGCTGGGGCGCCGTCGCGTCCGCGGTGCCGCTGATGCCCTGCACGAGCACGCCGTGCTGCGATGCCTCGGAGCCGGCGTCCGCACCCGGCGAGAGCACGTTCGCCGCCGCGGAGGCCTCGATCGGCGCGGCGACGTTGAGGTTCGCCGCTGCGGCGAGGTCCACCGGCGCGGCGAGGTCGAGCCCCAGGTCGACCTGAGCGTTCAGGTCGAGCAGCGACATGACTTCCTTGTTCGGCAGCGCGGTCGCACCTTCCGCGTCGAGCTCCTGCGACGTCAGCTCCTGGGTCACGGGATCCTCCTGTTGGTCGTCTGATGCCGGGTGGCGTCCGGTCTGCGGGGTTGCGAGTTCCATTCCCGTGGATGGCCCCGTCCGAAACGGTTCGTCCACAGGGACGGCACCGCTGTCCGACCGAGCAGGCAAGGTGGGACCCATGCAGGCCCACGACGCGCTCGTCCGCACCCTCGCCGGCATGGCCGGGCCCGGTGCAGAGCCGCGCACGGACCAGGTGGCCGCGGTCGACGCGCTGCTCGCCGGCCGCCGGGTGCTGCTGGTGCAGGCCACCGGCTGGGGGAAGTCGGCGGTCTACTGGGCGGCCACGCTCGGCCTGCGCGAGGCGGGCCGCGGGCCGACGGTCGTCATCTCCCCGCTGCTCGCGCTGATGCGCGACCAGGTGAGCGCCGCCGAGAAGGCCGGGCTGCGCGCCGCCACGGTCAACTCGGCCAACCGCGACGACTGGCAGCAGGTCTTCACCGCGCTCGAGCGCGACGATCTCGACGTGCTGCTCGTCTCACCCGAGCGCCTCGCCAACGACGCCTTCGCCGACCGCGCGCTGCCGCTGCTCGCGAAGACGGGCCTGCTCGTCATCGACGAGGCCCACTGCATCTCCGACTGGGGCTTCGACTTCCGCCCCGACTACCAGCGCGTGGCCCGGCTCGTCGCCGCGATGAGCGAGAGCGCGTCGGTGCTCGCCACCACCGCCACCGCCAACGGCCGCGTCACCGACGACGTCGCCGCGCAGCTCGGTCCCGACACGCTCGTGCTCCGCGGCCCGCTCGCCCGCGCGAGCCTCGCGCTCGCCGTGGTGCCCGGTCTGTCCGCCGTGCAGCGCTACGCGTGGGTCGCCCAGGCACTGCCGTCGCTGCCGGGCAGCGGCATCGTCTACGCGCAGACCGTCGATCTCGCCCACTCACTCGCCGCGTTCCTCGCAGCGCAGGGCATCGAGGTCGCCGCGTACACCGGCCAGACCGAGCCCGAGGAGCGGGCGCGCATCGAGGATGCGCTGCGGGCCAACCGCCTCAAGGCGGTCGTCGCCACGTCCGCGCTCGGCATGGGCTACGACAAGCCCGACCTCGGCTTCTGCGTCCACGTCGGCTCACCGGACTCGCCGGTCGCGTACTACCAGCAGGTCGGGCGCGCCGGCCGCGCCCTCGACACCGCGGTCGGTGTGCTGCTCCCGGCCGGCGAGGCCGACGCGCGCATCTGGGAGTACTTCGCCACCGCCACCATCCCCAACCGCGATGACGCCGCGCACGTGCTGCGGCTGCTCGACGACGACCGCTGCGACGGGATGACCCTGCCCGAGCTCGAGACGGCCACCGGCATCCGGCGCGGCCGGCTCGAAGCGCTCATAAAGACGCTGCGCGTCGACGGCGCCGTCGACAAGGTCGGCTCGCAGTGGCGCGGCACCGGGCGCGGCTGGACCTACGACGAGGACAAGTACTCCGCGCTGCTGCACGCGCGCCGCGGCGAGGCGGGGCTCATGCGCGCCTATGCCGCGGGGGAGCGCTGCCTCATGACCGTGCTCACCGAGGCGCTCGACGACCCGCACGCCGAGCCGTGCGGCCGCTGCTCGGTGTGCACCGGCGAGCTGCCCGCCCCCGGGCGCGCGCCGCACGCCGAGGGCGCGGCGGCCGCCACCGACCACCTGCGCGCCCGCGTGCACGTGCTCGAGCCGCGCAAGCTCTGGCCGTCCGGGCTTCCCGACGGCCGCCGCCGCGTGAGCGGGCTGTGGGACGGTCGCGCCATCGCGTTCGCCGACGACCCGGCCTGGCCGGCTCTCGTCGCGGAGCTCGCGGGTCCCGACGCGCCGCCGAGCCAGGACCTCAAGGATGCCCTCGTCGGGGCGCTGCGTCGCTGGGCGGGTGACTGGGGCCAGCGCCCCACCGCGGTCGTGCCCTTGCCGAGCACAGGGCGTCCGCTGAGGGTGCGTGGGATGGCCGAGCACATCGCCGAGGTGGGGCGGCTGCCGCTGCTCGACCTGCTCGCCGCGGACGGCCCGCCGCCACCGGCTGAGAGCGCTTCGCTCGCCCGCGTCAGCGCGCTGCTCGGGCGCATCACGCTCGCCGCGCCTGATCCCGTGCCGCCCGGCCCGCTCCTGCTCGTCGACGACGTGCTGCGCAGCGGCTGGACCGTCACCGTCGCGGCGAGCCGGCTCGTCGAGGGCGGCGCCGAGGTCGTGCTGCCCCTCGTCGGCCACCGCCGCCCTTAGACGGAGCTTTCGTGGCGCAGGTCACAGTGTCCGATCGGTGACAAGACGCTGCTGCTCACGGGTCGGGCCATCGACGATTGGCTCGTTGCCGACGTCGTCTGGGGGGACGCCGTGTATGCAGTTGGCCGGTTCATCGTGCGGCATGCGCGGTGGGTTCTCGTCGCATGGCTGGTGGCCGCAGGGGCGCTGAACGTCTTCGTCCCGCAGCTGGAGAAGGTCGTCGCGCGCAGCTCGCAGCCGTTCCTACCGGCGAGCGCGTCCTCGCTGCAGGCGCTCGAGCACATGAACGCCGACTTCGGGGCGGGCGGCGCGAAGAGCATCGCCTACGTCGTCGCGGTCGACGGCGCCGGGCTCAGCGCGGCCGACAAGGCCTGGTACGCCGGCGTCGCGCAGCGCCTGCACGCCGACGCCGGCCAGCACGTGGTGAGCGTCCAGGACGGTGCCGACACCCCGGCGCTCGCGTCCGCGTTCACCAGCGCGGACCACAAGGCGCAGTACCTCGTCGTCGGCATGAAGAACCCGGTCGGCTCCCCGAAGATGGACTCCGACATCGGCTGGGTGCGGTCGACGATCGCGCAGGGGCGCCCGGCGGGCGTGAAGAGCTACGTCACCGGTGACCCGGCGGTGATCGCCGATGCGAACGCCAGCTCGCGGCACAGCGTGGCCACCGCGTCGTTCCTCGCCGGGCTCATCATCGTCGCGATCGTGCTGCTGCTGTTCCGCAGCATCGTCACCGCCGCGGTGCCGCTGGTCGTGATCGGTGTCGCGCTGGGCACCGCTCGTGGCGTCGTCGCCGCGGCCGGGCTGCACGGCCTGCCCGTCGCCACCTACACGGCCCTGTTCGTCATGGCCCTGGTCATGGGCGCCGGCACGGACTACTCGGTGTTCCTCATCGCACGCTTCCACGAGGCGCGCGCGGACGGCCACGACCTCGGCCCCGCCGTCGTCGAGGCGATGGGCCGCATCGGCCCGGCGATCGTGGCATCGGGCGCGACCGTCATCGCCGGCACTGCCTGCCTGTCCATCGCCAAGCTGCAGCTGATCTCGACCACCGGTCCGGCGATGGCCATCGCGGTGATCGTCACGCTGCTCGCCTCGCTGACCTTCACGCCGGCGCTGCTCGTCGTGCTCGGTGACCGTGTCGCGCCCCGCAAGGCGCGCCAGCACGACCGCACGTGGGACGCCATCGCGAACGCCGTCATCCGCCGGCCCGGCGTGCTCCTGGTCTGTTCGATCGTCGTGCTCGCCGCGCTGGCGGCGTTCTCGCCCGGCGTGCACCAGACCTTCGACAACCGTCTCCTGCTGCCGCAGTCGTCGCAGAGCGACGCGGGCTACCGCGCGTTCGACGGGCACTTCCCCGCGGGCGAGCTGCGGCCCGACTACCTGCTCGTCGAGTCGCCGCACGACCTGCGCACGTCGGAGGGCTTCGCGCTCGTCGACCGCGCCGCCGGCGCCGTCGCCGCGCTCCCGCACGTGCGTCAGGTCGTCACCGTCACACGGCCCACGGGTTCGCCGCTCACGCAGGCCGAGCTCGGCGCGCAGCTCGGCACCGTGAGCCAGGGCCTGACGAAGGCGGCCCAGGGCGTCGCGGCGAGCGGCCAGGGCGTGCAGCAGCTGTCCGACGGCGTCAGCGCCGCGCAGAGCGGCATCGCGCAGCTCGCCGGCGGTGCGTCGCAGGCGCAGGATGCCGCCGGTCGCCTGGCCGACGGCCTGGGCGCGGCCCGCGACGGGCTGCAGCCGGCGGTCACCGGCGCGGGCCGCCTCGCCGACGGTGCGGGGCAGCTGCGCAGCGGCGCGGCCCAGCTCGCGGCGGGCCTGACCACGATGCACCAGCAGGTCGCGACCGCCGTCGACGGGATCGCCGCGGCGGCGAACGCGCTCGACGGCGACGCGCTGTGCTCGCTCGACCCGGTGTGCAAGCAGGTGCGCGCGGGCCTCCACCAGCTGGCCACGGGGGAGCGGGACCAGCTGCTCCCCGGCATCGCGCAGGCCGCGGCGGCCGCCCAGCAGATCGCCCGCGGCGACGGTCAGCTGCAGGTCGCGCTCACGAAGCTGCAGCACGGGCTCGGCCAGGCGCGCAGCGGCCTGGCGCAGCTCGCGGCCGGTCAGCGCACGTTCGCGCAGAAGCTCGGCGGGCTGCAGAGCGGCGCGACGCAGATCGCGAACGGCCTCGGGGCCGTCCCCGGCGGCGTCGACAAGCTGCTCGCCGGCGCGCAGAAGCTCGCCGACGGCCTCGACCGGAGCGCCGGCTACCTCCGCCACACCACCGCGGTCAGCGCGGTCGCGCCGTTCTGGCTCCCGCAGTCGACGGTCACCGGCCCGCGGCTCGCGGACGCGCGCGGCTACTTCCTCTCACCCGACGGCCACACCGTGCGCATGGTCGTCTACAGCGAAGGCGCCGGAGGTTCGTTCAGCCCGGCGGCGGCGAAGACGGCGGTGGAGGGCGCGCTGCGCGGCACCGCGCTCGGCGGATCCGCGGTGTACACGACGGGCGAGCTCACCGCGCAGCAGGACCTGCAGCACTACACGAGCACGGACCTGCACCTCGTCGCCATCGCGGTGCTGATCGCCGTCGGGCTGGTGCTCGTGCTGCTGCTCCGGTCGCTCCTCGCGCCGCTGCTGCTGCTCGCATCGGTCGTGCTGTCCTACGGCGCGACGATGGGGCTGACGGTCCTCGTCCAGCACAACCTGCTGCACAAGCCGATCGACTTCACGTTGCCGGTCCTGGTGCTCGTGCTGCTCGTGTCCGTCGGGGCGGACTACAACATCCTGCTCATCACGCGCATCCGCGAGGAAGGCATCGCCGTCACGCACGAGTCGGTCGCGAAGGCGGTGAAGGCGACCGGCCGCGTCATCACCTCGGCCGGCCTGATCTTCGCGGGAACGTTCCTCGCGATGCTCGGCTCGCCCATGCCCGGCATCTCGGAGATCGGCTTCGCCGTCGCCGCCGGACTGCTCATCGACACGTTCATCGTCCGCTCGATGCTGGTGCCGGCGGTCGTCGCGCTCTGCGGGCAGGCCGTGTGGTGGCCGTCGAAGGCGTGGAGGGCCGAACGGGCGGAGCGGAAGGCGGGACCGGTGGTGGGCGTGACGGTCGACGTGCCGCTTCAGCCCGCGCCGCGCGTCGAGCCGGTGATCGTGTGACGGCTACGCCGGTCGCGGCGTGTTGAGCTCTTCGGCGTTGTCGCGCATGACCTTGCGCCGATCGGTGTCGTCCAGCTCCTTCACCTCGACGAGGTAGTCGAGCGGCTGCGGCAGCGCCTCGATGTGCGGCCAGTCCGAGCCGAACACCACGCGGTCGGCGCCCATGAGCCCGAGCAGCCCGTGGACGTCGTCCTCCCAGAACGGGTTGATCCAGATGTGCCGGCGGAACGTCTCCACCGGGTCCTCGGAGAACCAGCCCGGCAGCCGGCGGCCGACCGAGCGGAGCTTCCGGAACAGGTCGCCGAGGAACTCGGAGCCGTTCTCCACCGACGCGACACGCAGGTTCGGGAAGCGGTCGAAGAGCTTGTCGAACACGAGCGACGCGAGGAAGTCGTAGATCGCCCGCTCCATCGCGAGCATCTTGATGCTCGGGCGGCCGCCACCGGAGAAGTCGGTCGAGAAGCCGTCGGCCGCGTAGCCGTTCGCCGGGTAGCCGCTGTCGCCCGCGTGCACGACGACCGTCACGCCGGCCTCGTCGAGGCGCGCCCACACGGGGTCGAACACCGGGTCGGTGGGCGGCAGGGGGCCACGCTCGGTCACCGGCGCCGCGGGACGCACGCAGACGGTGCGGGCGCCGAGGCCGAGCACGCGGTCGACCTCGGCGGCGGCCGCGACCGGGTCGGCCAGCGTGATGTAGGGCGAGGCGAAGATGCGATCGGCGTAGGCGTAGCCCCAGTCCTCCTCGAGCCAGCGGTTGAACGCCTGGAACATGAGGACCACCGCGCCGGGGTCGTGCTTGAGCGGCTCCTCGTAGACCATGCCGAGCGTGGGGAAGAGCCAGATCTTCTCGAGGCCCTGCGCGTCCATCACGGCGAGCCGCGCGTCGCGGTCGCGGTACTCGGGGCGGATCGGCTCGCGGGCCTTGAGCAGCTCGAGCGGGCTCTGGCCGTCCGGGTTCCCCCGGAAGTAGCTGGAGAGCGCGCCGGCGGGGGAGACCGGGTCGAACGTCGGGTTGACCACCGTGTGGTTCACCCGGCCACCGATCACGTGGTACCGGCGGCCCCCCACCTCGGCCCACTCGATGACCCGGCGGCCGTGCCGTGGGTCGAGGTGCCGGGTGAAGGCGTCGAGTGCCTCGTAGTAGTGGTTGTCGCCGTCGAACACGCCGAAGGCCGTGGGCTGCACGACCTCAGTGTGTCAGCCCTGCTGCGACCAGAGCTTCGCGTAGAGGGCCGAGCTGTTCGGGTTCTGGTCCGGGCCGGTCAGCGAGTTCGCGATGTAGTCCGCCGGCTCGTTGAAGTAGAGCTCGTAGCCGATGTTGGCCGCGTTCGCCGCGAAGAAGTCGTGCATCTTCTGGATGTAGAAGGGCGCGTCGCCGGTCTCGGTGGAGTACAGGCCCCACTCGGGCAGCGTCAGCGGCTTGTGGTGCGACTTGGCGAAGCTGAGCCACGCGTTGAGGCCGAAGTAGTGGTTGACGTAGCTGTTCCAGCTCGCGTCGTCCGTCACCGGGAACCACTGGCGGTCGTAGGAGTCGACACCGACGTAGTCGACGACGTCG
This sequence comes from Mycobacteriales bacterium, assembly GCA_035545535.1. Taxonomy (GTDB): domain Bacteria; phylum Actinomycetota; class Actinomycetes; order Mycobacteriales; family CAJCIY01; genus DASZYF01. The sequence goes on from DASZYF010000179.1 coordinate 10,118, forward strand.
TCACCGGGGTAGTCGTGGGTGAACTCGTTGCTGCCTGTGCCGGACCCACCGAAGTTGCCGCACCAGTCGAACTTGGCGGCCGGGTCGACGGCGCGGATCGCGAGCGCCGCGTGGCGGTAGGCGTTCACGAAGTCGTTGTTGTTCGGGTTGGACGACCACGGGTACCAGCCGCCGTCGAACTCCCAACCGAGGCGGATGATGCTGGCGCCGCGGCCCATCGCGACGAGGTTCTGCGCGAAGCTCGTGAAGTAGTGGTCGTCGACGCCCGTCGCGACCTCCGAGATCGTCGCGCAGTTGTTGCACCAGGTCGGCACGAGGGGCATCGCGATGACGAGCGTGCCGTTCCAGCCGTTGTACTGGCCCTCGGCCCACATGTTGTTCGCGATCTGGTCCCAGGTGTCGCGCAGGTGGTAGACGGTCGCGACCTCGGACTTGCGGCCGCGGTAGGCGTCGAACGCGTTGATCGCGGAGGTGCCGTTCGCGCCGTTCGGCCACGCACCGGACAGCCACGACGTGACGGGCGCGGAGCTCGACGGGCTCGCCGGAGCGGTGCTGGTCGGCGCGCTGCTCGTCGGGGCCGGCGTGGTCGGCGCGACCGTGGTCGGCGCGACGGTGGTCGGTGCTGCGGTCGTCGGTGCGACCGTCGTGGGTGCTGCGGTCGTCGGTGCGACCGTCGTGGGCGCCGCGGTCGTCGGCGCGACGGTGGTGGGCGCGACGGTGGTGGGCGCGACCGTCGTGGGGGCGCTGCCGCCCGGCGCCGCGCTCGTGGGCTTCGAGCTGATCGGGGCGGGCGGCGGCTTCGGAAGCTTCTTGCCGCGCACGATCGACAGCGAGTCGATGAGGGTCACCTTATGCTTGCCGTGCGCGGCGGTCGTCGCGGCGGCGATCGAGGGGACGGTGAACCCGGTCGCGGCGGCGGCCACGACGCTGACGACGGCCTTGGTGGCGGTGCGCTTCATCACGCACCTGGTGTCGGGTCACGCGCAGTGACGCCTTGGCACCCGGACGAGTGACCGTGCGCCCGTTCGGCGGGCAGCGGGGCGGAACCGATCGGACGCACAGGCCGTCGTCCGCATCCCCCGATCGGGTTGCCTGCGGACTCCCTCACAGGTCGGCAGGAACCGGTCGCCGCGGGAAGAAGCGGGCCCTCATGCACATGCGATCTCCCGGACCCCGTGCCTTCGCCATCCCCGCCGTCGCCGCGGCCCTCGCCATCGCCGGGCTGCCGGCGCTCGGTGCGTCGTCCCGCACGGTGACGGCCGCGACGCTGCCGTCGGTGATCCCCGCGTGGGCCGGCGTTGCGCCCACGGTGGGTTCCACCGCGCCGAGCTCCACCGTGCGCTTCGCCGTCGCGCTCCGCTTCCGGGAGGCGGACGCCTTCACCGCGATCGCGCGGCAGGTCAGCGACCCCGCGTCACCGCAGTTCCGCCACTTCCTCACGACCGCGCAGATCGAGCAGCGCTTCGCGCCCACGGCCGCGTCCGCCGCCGCCGTCACGACCTGGCTCACGAGCCTCGGGGCGACCGTCGACTCGGTCAGCCCCCTGCGCAGCCTCATCACGGCGCACGCGCGCGCCGGCACCCTGGCGAGCGCGTTGCACGTGCGGTTCGCCGACGTGCTGCACGACGGCGCGCGGGTCCGCGTCGCCCGCAACGAACCGACCGTCCCGGCCGCCATCCGCAGCGAGGTCCTCGCGATCGACGGGCTGTCGCAGACGACCATGAAGCCCACGCACGTCACCGACGGCGCGGGCAGCTCGGCGACGCCCGAGGCGAGCCCGCCGCCCGCGTTCGTGGTCGGCACACCGTGCTCGGCGTACTGGGGCGAGAAGAAGGCGGCGACCCTGCCGAAGTACTACGGCAAGGTCCTGCCGTACGCGCCGTGCGGCTACACGCCCGAGCAGCTGCGCGCCGCCTACGGCGTGACCGGCAGCGGCCTCACCGGTGCGGGCGCGACGGTGGCGATCATCGATGCCTGGGCCTCACCCACGCTCGAGCACGACGTCAACACCTGGTCATCGCGGCACGGCCTGCCGCCGTTCGCGGCCGGGCAGCTCACGCAGGAGACGCTGCCGGGTGTCGACCAGGTCCCGGAGGTCGGTGACCCGCTCGGCATCGTCGACCCGCAGGGCTGGTCCGGCGAGGAGACGCTCGACGTCGAGGCCGTGCACGGCATGGCCACCGGCGCGCACATCATCTACTTCGGTGCCCTCACGCCCGAGAACGTCGCGCTGAACGCCGCGATGACGCAGCTCGTCGAGGAGAACGAGGCCGACGAGATCAGCAACTCCTACGGCTCCGGCGACGACCAGCCGGCGCCGGACGACCAGATCATCTTCGACCAGAACATGACGACGGCCGCGGCCGAGGGCATCGGCATCCAGTTCTCCTCCGGTGACGATGCCGACGAGGTCGTCGCCAACGGCTCCCGCTCCGCCGACTACCCCGCGACGAGCGACATGGTCACCGCGGTCGGCGGCACGACGCTCGTCGTCGGCGCCGACGACACCTACGGCGGCGAGACCTACTGGGGCACCTACAAGTCGGCGCTGAAGGGCGACACGTGGGACTCGGCGCGCACGCTGTCCGGCGGCGGCGGTGGCGGCGTCTCGACGACGTACGCCGAGCCCGACTACCAGAAGCCGGTGGTCCCGAACAGCCTCGCGACCTACGGAGGCGTGCCGGCCGGCCGCGTCGTCCCCGACGTCAGCCTCGTCGCTGACTCGACCACGGGCATGCTCGTCGGCCAGACGCAGACGAACAAGGACGGCTCCGAGACCTACGGGGAGTACCGCATCGGTGGCACGTCGGTCTCGTGCCCGCTGTGGGCCGGCCTCATGGCCGACACGTTCCAGTCGCTCGGGGGCAAGCGCATCGGCAACGTGAACCCGTCGCTGTACACGTCCTATCGGCACCGCGGCGCCGCGTACCGCGACCCGTCGCTCGGCCACACGCTCGCCGCCGCGCGACCCGACTACACCGACACGCAGGACCCGACGACGAAGGTCGTCTACACCGTGCGTGACCTCGGCAACGTCGGCACGCTGCACGACCTGCCGGGCTACGACGACGCGACCGGCCTCGGCACGCCGTTCCTGCCGCAGCTCGTGCTCGCGATCGCCAACCCGACGCAGGACGGCCCGGCGTCGCTGACGCACCCGGCGCCGGCGAAGAAGCTGCCCGGCACGATCGTGCGCCTGTCCATCGTGACGAAGCACAAGAAGGCCAAGGACGAGATCCAGGTGCCGGCCGGGAAGAGCGTCACGTACAAGGTGCAGCTCGTGCTCGGCAAGGGCGTGAAGAAGGGCCCGTCGACGGCCAAGCGGGTCGTCTACATCTACGTCGACAAGAAGCGCCGCGGCCGCGCCATCACCGGCAAGGGCGGCTTCGCCACGTTCGTCGGTGCACCGCTGTCACCCGGCACGCACATCGTCACGGCCGTGTTCGCCGGCTCGAAGGATCTGAAGACGTCGGTCAGCCACAAGCTGACCGTCCGCGCGATCTGAGCGATCGCGCGCCCCTCCGCGCGCCGGACCCCGGTGCGGTGAGTCCTCAGCTCACGGCGCCGGGGTCCTCGCCGCCGGCCCGCTCCAGGGCCCTTCCGCCTCGGCGTCGAGCAGCAGCACGCGCTGCGCGATCCGCCAGCCTTCGGCGGTGCGCCGGTAGGTGTCGACGTAGCGCAGGATCCACACGAGGTCGGTGAACGCGCCCGGCTCCCCACCGATGTGGTGCGCGATGCAACGCGTCTCACCCGTCGCCGTGTCGCCGTCGACCGTGGCGACGTGGTTGCCGATGGTGTGGGCGGTCATCGCGTGCCGCTTCACCACGCGCATCGCCTCGGCGATCTGCGCGCGTCCGTGCCGCTCACGGTCGACCCGGCCCTCGCCGATCGTCATGCAGACGGTGAGCACGCCGTCCTCGGTGAACACCGCGGCGACGCCGTCGTAGTCGAGCGCATCCACCCGCTGCGCGTACGTGTGCACCAGGTCGCGGATGGCCTGACGGTCCTCGAGGTCGGTCATGACGCCGCCTTCTCCAGCGCGCCGACCCAGTGGGGGAGCGACGCGACCGCTTCGTCGATGTCGCCGCTCAGCGCCCGCAGCGTGAGGTGCAGGTTGGTGACGCCGGCGTCGAGCAGCGGCCCGATGTCGCCGACGGATGCCTCGATGTCGATGGTGTTCCGTTCATTGCGCACCATCGGCAGCGGCGCCTGCACGTCGAAGCCGGTGAGGTCGCGGCCGCGTTCGCTCGCCGCCGTGCGGAGCTTCTGCATCCCGGCGGCGATGTCGTCAGCCGTCGAACCCATGATCGGCAGCCAGCCGTCGCCGAGCTCGATGAGCCGGTCGACGTTGCGGGCGATCATCGAGCCGGAGAACCACACGGGCAGCGGTGACTGCGCGGGCTGCGGCGAGCAGTAGATGTCTTCGACCGTCGCGCCCTCCCACTCATACGTCGCGGGCAGCTCCGTCCAGAGTGCGCGGCAGGCGCGCATGGTCTCGGTGAGCAGGCGCCCGCGCTGCGCGAAGTCCATGCCCTGCGCGGCGTACTCCTCGGCCTGCCAGCCGGTGCCGACGCCGAGGTCCAGCCGCCCGCCCGAGAGCTGGTCGAGGGTCGCGACGGTCTTCGCGAGCAGCGCGGGCGGGCGGAGCGGGGCGATGAGGATGCCGGTCTGCAGGCGCACCCGCGTGGTCACCGCGGCGAGGGCCGCGGCGATCGTCAGCGGCTCGTGCCACGGCCATTCGGGCGTGCCGGGGAACGTGCCCCAGTCATAGCTCTCGGTGTGCGTCCCGATGACGACGTGGTCGACGACGATGAGGCGGTCGACGCCCGCGTCCTCGGCGGCCCGGGCCACGTCGAGCAGCGTGCGCTGGTCGGGCACCCAGGGGCTGTAGTTCGGCAGGCCGATCGAGAGGCCGGGTCTCACGCTCACGCGACCTGACGCTAGCGTCAGCGTCCGGAGACGGCACTAGGGCCCTTCGCGCGAGGCGGAGGGCCCTAGCGAGTCCCGGTCCGGGGACTCGACGCCCCCCAGGGGGCGCCTGATCGGAGGTCAGCTGCAGCCGGGCAGCTGACCGTTGGTGACCGCGAGCGAGGCGAGCGCGCAGAAGGTCTCCTTGGAGACCTGCCACTGCCCGTTGACCTTCACGGCCTTGCCCTTCGAGCCGGGCAGCACGACCGCGCCCTTGCTCGAGAGGTCGTAGGTGACGATCGCGTGGCACTCGTCGGCCAGCGCGACCGAGTCGACCTTGGCGCTGGTCTCCTTGGAGCTCGGGTTCGCGGCGAGGGTCGCGATGAGCTGGCTGAGGCTGCTCGCGTCCTGGAGGTACTTGAGCTTGTCGGCCTGCGGCGTCGCCGGGTCGAAGAACTTCGTGTAGGCGGTCGAGATGGCGGTCGTCGTGGCCGCGTCGGCGGGAGTCGCCGCCGTGGACGGCGGGGTCGCTGACGGGTCGCACGTGGCTGCGGCCGTGGTCGGGGTGGTGGTGGTCGGCGTGTTGTCAGCTGCCTTCTTGCTCGAGCCGCAGCCGGCGAGCATCGCCACTGCCGCGAGCGCGACCACGGACACCGTCGTCCTGCGGCGCATCTGCATCTCCTCGTGGGTTGGGGGTGGTTCTGGCTGTTTGCAGTCTTGTGCCGGTGATCATCTGCTGCGGGCGGAACGGGCGGCCGTGACCGGTCCGTTGGGGAGGCCGTGTGGACGAACCCGGACGATCCGGACAGATCGAACCACCCCACCGGGCCATCTTCCGGACCGGTTGATGCAACGCCCCGTTTGCAGGCACGATGGACGGTCATGTCCGCCTTCGCGCCCAGGCCGGCGCCCCGCACGGTCGCCGTCCTCGGCGGCGGCGGCGCCCTGGGCGCCTACCAGGCAGGCATGCTCGACGCGCTCGTGGGCGGCGGGCTGCGCATCGACGCGCTCGTCGGCTGCTCGGCCGGGGCGCTGAACGCCGCGTTCCTCGCCGTCGATCCGACCCCTGCCCGGGCCCGCCGGCTCGCCCAGCTGTGGCGCGACCCCGAGCTGCACGCGGTGCTCTCGCCCGGCCACTGGGCCCGGGTGCGCGGCGTCGCCACCGGCCGCGGCCGCTCCCTGCTCGACGCCCGCCCGCTGCGGGCACTGGTCGCCCGGCACGTGCCGGCCCACGACCTGGCCGAGCTCGCGGTGCCGCTGCAGGTCACCACGACCTCGCTCGACGGCGGCTGCGCGGTGCTGCACCGCCACGGACACATCGCCGACGTGCTGGCCGCCAGCTGCGCGCTCCCCGGCCTCCTGCCGGCGGTGCGCCTGTCCGACGGCCATCTCCACGTCGATGGCGGCGTGCTCGACGGCGTCCCGCTGTCGGGTGCGCTCGAGAGCTGTGGCCCGGACGACACCGTGCTCGTGCTCGACTGCGCGCTCGCCCCGCTGACCGGCACGCCGGGTGGCTGCGCGGCGCTGCCCAACGCCGAGCGCGCCTGCGGTCTGCCCGTCCCGGCCGACGGCATGCCGGCCTACGTCGCGCCCGTCGAGGAGTCCGGTCAGGGCGCGGTCGACGTCGTGCTCCGCGCGTTCACGGTCGCCCGCGCCGTCGCCAACCGGGCCTCGCTCGGCGACGCCGTCCGCGACCCCCGCGTGCACGTCCTCCCGCACGTCGCCGACACGTGGGCGTCCGGCCTGCTGCCCTCGCTGCCCCGCGGCCCGCGCGACTTCGCCGTCACGGCCGACCTGCTGCGGGCCGGCCGCCTCGCCGGCGAGGCCTGGCTCACGACCCACCCCGCCCTCACCCGCACCTGATCCCGGGCGCGTCGTCCTTCAGCCGATGTCGACGGGCTGGGGGGTGATGTCGACGGGCTCGGGCTCGACGGGGGAGTCGGGCTCGGGCGCCACGGTGGCCGCGGGCAGCCGGACCACGATGATGGTGCGCCCCGGACGGCTGTCGAGGGTGACGGAGCCGCCGTGCGCCGATGCGATGGCGGCGACGATCGAGAGGCCGAGGCCGGATCCGCCGGTGTCGCGCGTGCGGGATCCATCGGCGCGGGTGAAGCGCTCGAACACGCTGGGGCGCAGGGACTCCGGGATGCCGGGGCCGGCGTCCTCGATGCCGAGGATGACGTCGTCACCGTCGCGGGCCACCCGAACGGCGACCGGAGTGCCGGGCGGTGTGTGCACGCGCGCGTTGCCGGTGAGGTTGGCCAGCACCTGGCGGAGGCGCGCTTCGTCGCCGAGCACGACCAGGTCGTCGGCGTCGACCTCGTCGGGCAGGTCGAGGTCGACGGGCCGCGACGGGTCCGTGGCGCGCAGGTCGGCGGCGGCGTCGGCGGCGAGCAGCCCGAGGTCCACCGGCGCGCGCTCGAGCTGACGGCTCTCGGTGTCGCCGGCCGCCGAAGCGTCGAGGCGGGCGAGGAGCAGCAGGTCGTCGACCAGACCCGTCATGCGCTGCGACTCGCTCTCGACGCGCGCGATCGCCCGCTCGCGGTCCTCGACGCTCAGGCCGGGCTGGCGGAACAGCTCGGCGTACCCGCGGATGCTCGCGAGCGGCGTGCGCAGCTCGTGCGATGCGTCGGCGACGAACCGGCGCAGCCGCTCCTCGCTGTTGTTGCGCGCGGTGAGCGACTCCTCGACGTGCTCGATCATCCGGTTGAACGCGGTGTTGAGCTGGCCGACCTCGGTGTCGGGCGGCGCGACCACCTTCCAGTCGCCGAGGTCGACCTTGCCCGACTCGAGCGGCAGGTCGGCCACGTGCCGGGCGACCGCCGCCATGTGCTCGACCGGCCGCATCTCGCGGCGCACGAACCACGCACCCGCCGACGCCAGGACGATGAGCGCGCTGCCGAACGCGATGAGCTCGAGGAACAGCAGCCGGTGCGTCGTGTCGTCGACGCCCGACAGCGGCATGCCGACGACGTACGTGAGACCGGTCGCGCTGTCGGTGTAGCTGTGCAGCCGGTACCGCCCGATCTGCGTGAGGTTCGCCTCCGTGACGCTCTTCGTCGTCGTGAGCGCCCGCACGTCCGCGGCGGACAGCGTGAAGCTGCCCGACGCGGTGGGGTCGCGACGGATGACGTGCGCGTCGCCGACGAGCCGGCCGAGCGAGGACCGGGCGAAGATCGTGCCGTCGTCGAGACCCGTGCGGTAGTTGACGCCCTGGTCGACGATGACGGTCGTCTCCTGGTCGATCTGGGCGTCGAGACGGTTGACGAGCGACGAGCGAAGGTAGTGCTCGGCCGCGGCGCCGGCGGCGGCGAGCGCACCCGCCGCGAGGATGAGGACTCCGACCGTGATGCGCACCCGCAGCGGACGGCCGTGCCACCACGGCGCGATCCGGCGGATCCTGTTCATCGCAGCAGTGTCACAGCACGAGTCGCACGGACGGAAGATCAGGAACGCTGCTGGCGCAGCGTGTAGCCCACGCCGCGCACCGTGTGCAGGAGCGGCTCGCGCCCCTTGTCGATCTTCTTGCGGAGGTAGCCGACGTAGAGCTCGACGACGTTGCCCTGCCCACCGAAGTCGTAGTGCCACACGCGGTCGAGGATCTGCGCCTTCGACAGCACCGCGGGGCTGTTGCGCATCAGGTAGCGCAGCAGCTCGAACTCGGTGGGGGTGAGCTGGATGTCGGTCTCGCCGCGGCGCACCTCGCGCGTGTCCTCGTCGAGGCTGAGGTCGGCGACCTGCAGCACGCTGCCGCGCCGTTCGCGCGTGATGCCCGCGCGGCGCAGCAGCGCCCGCACGCGCGCCACCAGCTCTTCGAGGCTGAACGGCTTGGTGAGGTAGTCGTCACCGCCGAGCGTGAGGCCGCGCACGCGGTCCTCCGTGCCGTCGCGCGCGGTGAGGAAGATGACCGGCGCGTCGGTGCCCTCGGCGCGCAGCTTCTCCAGCACGGCGAAGCCGTCGAGGTCGGGGAGCATCACGTCGAGCACGACGATGTCGGGGTGGAAGTCGCGGCAGACCCGGACGGCCTCGCCGCCGGCGCGCGCGGTGCGCACCTCGAAGCCTTCGTACTTGAGCACGGTCGACACGAGGTCGGTCAGGCTCGGCTCGTCGTCGACGACGAGTGCCCGCGCCATGGTCACGTCCTCAGTCTGCGGCACGGGGGCCCGCCCCGGGGCGACGGCGCCCGCCATCAGCTGCTCACCGACGGGCGCGTGCCGAGCGTGACGGTGACCGTGTCGGTCGCACCGTTGCGGACGATGCCGAGCTTCACCGTGTCTCCGGGCTTGTGCGACCGGATGGCCGCCTGCAGGTCCGTCGACGTCTGCAGTGCCGTCCCGTCGATCTGCTGGATCACGTCGCCCGCCTTCACACCGGCCTTCTCAGCGGGCGTGCCGTTGCCGACGTCGGTCACCTGCGGACCGGTGGGGCCGTCCTCGAGGTTCACGCCGAGGTAGGCGATCGGGCCGCTGGCCTGCTGCACGGACTGGCCCTTGCGCAGCGCGGGCACCGCCTTCAGCACGGTGTCGCTCGGGATGGCGAAGCCGATGCCCTGCGCGGGTTCGTTGGTGCTGCCGCGCTCGACCGCCGTGGTGATGCCGACGACGCGGCCCGCGGTGTCGACGAGCGGACCACCGCTGTTGCCGGGGTTGATGGCCGCGTCGGTCTGGATGAGGCCGGTGAGGTTCTCCGACGTGTCGTCGGAGATCGTGCGGCCGAGCGCGCTGATGATGCCCTCGCTGACGCTCGGCGTGCCGCCGTAGCCCTCGGCGTTGCCCACCGCGATGACCGCGTCGCCGACCTGCGCGGTGGAGCTGGCCGCCCACTGCGCGGGCTTCATGTCGGTGACGCCGGTGACCTTGAGCACGGCGAGGTCGGCCTGGCTGTCGCTGCCCTCGACGGTGGCGGCGTGGCGCGCGCCGTCGGGCGTCTGCACGTTGATGGAGGTCGCGTCGGCGACGACGTGCGCGTTGGTGACGACCTCGCTGCCGGACAGCACGATGCCGGTCCCCGCACCGCTGCCCTGGAAGCCGCCGCCGAAGCCGGGGAAGAACCCGTTGCTGCCCTGGTTGCTGCTGCCGATGGTGGTCGTGACGAGCACGACCGAGGGCTCGATCGCGGCCAGCGCCTTCTTCACGCCGCCGTCGGTGGACGACACGGGCGCGGGGTCGGTCTGCGCGGTGGGCGTCTGCACGGTGGCGCTCGCCTTGGACCCGCGGTCGTCGGCCGCCCACACACCGACCGCGCCGACCGAGGCCGCGGCCACCGCGACGACGGCCACGCCGGCGACGCGGCGGGACGGACGGTGCCGCGGCGACGGAGCGGCCACGGCACCGTCCGGCCCGTCCTCGGTGCCGGCGCCGTCGACGAGCGGATCACCCTGCGGGGAGGACGCCGGCTGCTGGTCAGCCGGCTCGCCGAACCAAGGGGCAGACCACGCTGAGGGGAGGGGCGTCGTCGGCTGCTGGGGTTCGTCCGCGGTCATCAGGCTTCCTCGGGGGGCTCGTCGGTCGGGTGCGCCGCCGGCCTCTCGCAAGAGGCCGACACCGACGAACCTGCCGGAAGAGCCTGTGCCGCGGCTCAACCTGTGCTGTGGGCCGCCTGTGAGGCACGCCGGACGGCGATGGTGCGCAGCGCCAGCAGGTTCCCCGTGCCCACGGCGCAGATGAGCAGGATCGCGACGACCGCCACCCAGACCGCGAGCGGCGGGGTGGAGAGGTCGAGGTGCGAGAGCGCGCCCTGCGAGCTCGAACCGGCCAGCGCGGGCGACGTGGTGCCGCTCGCGGCGGCGCCGAGGTCGAGGCTGCGCGCGCTCTCCGGGATGAGGGCATCGGCGGCGCCGGCCGGGACGGTGCCGCCGGTCGCGGGTTGCGCGCCGGGGAGGTCGAGGCCGCTCACGGTGGTCGTGCCGTCGGGGACGGTGCCGGTGGTGGCGGGCTCCTCGCCGGTCCGCGTGGTGCCGGCGGGCGTGCCGGGGGCTTGGCCGGGCGGGGCGCCGCTGAGGGTGCCGCCGAGCGTCCCGGTGACGCCCCCGACGGTCCCGCCCAGGTTGCCGGTGACGCCGCTGACCGTGTCGCCGAGGGTGCCCGTGAGCCCGGTGACGGCGCCGTCGACCGAGCCCGTGAGGCCGTCGACCGGGCCGGAGACCGCACCGCCGGTGAGCTGGTCGACGGTGCCGCCGACGCCGGTGACCGTGCTGGCCACCGCCGTGCCGGCGCCCTTCACCGTGCTCGAGACCACGGTGCCGGCGCCGCTCACGGTGCTGGCGAGGACGCCGCCGGCGCCGTCGACCGTGCCGCCCGGCCCGGGCGCCGACGTCGGAGCGGCGGACGGGGTCGGCAGGCAGAGCAGGCACGCCGGGGCGATGGTCGGTCGCGGGGTGGCCGAGGCCCCGGAAGCGGTGAAGAGCACGACCCCGAGGGTCACCGCACCCGCCGTCGCGCCCGCGAGGGCGGTTCGGAGCGGTCGCGTGCGGTTCATGCCGGTCGGTCCCTTCTTCTCCCCCTGGTCAGGGTCGGCTAGGACCCCCTCCCTGCGACATGGCTACTTCGGGCCATCCCCTACGCATCCGGAGGACCACGAACCGGCGCAGATCCGGGCATCTCGGGGTCATCACGTCGCGCCGCTAGCGTCCGGTGGCGTGGCGGGCCGGCGGGAGGACGAGCGGGAGTCCCGGTCGGCCGGACCGCACGCCGCGCGCCTGCGCCGCCGGGTCGACCGCGTGCGGTCGGCCCGACCGGTCGCCGTCGCGCCCGCGCCCGAGCCGGCGGACCAGGCCGTCCAGGACGCGCTCTTCGGCCCACCGGCCCCGATCCGGTCCACCGCGCCCACGGCCGAGCACGCCCGCCTGGCGCAGGCCGGCGGCACCGGCGGGGAGTGGCGGGCGTTCGGCCCCTGGCTCGCCGAGCGCGTGTGGGGGACGGTGCGCGAGGACTACAGCGCCGACGGCGACGCGTGGGCCTGGCTCACGCACGACGAGGCGCGCTCGACCGCCTACCGGTGGAGCGAGGACGGCATCGCCGGCATCTGCGACGCCGAGCAGCTCACCTGCTTCGCGTTCGCGTTCTGGAACGGCCGCGACCCGGTGCTCAAGGAACGCCTGTTCGGCCTGTCCAACGCCGAGGGCAACCACGGCGAGGACGTGAAGGAGGAGTACGCCTACCTCGACGCGACACCGACCGCGTCGTGGCTGTCCTACGCCTACCGCTACCCGCAACGTGAGTTCCCCTACGCCGACCTCCTCGCCGAGAACGCGCGGCGCGGGCGCGGCGACGCCGAGTACGAGCTGGCCGACACGGGCGCCCTCGATGGGTGCTGGGACATCCGCATCGACTTCGCGAAGGCGGCGCCGCGCGACATCGTCGTGCGCCTGCGCGCCACCAACACCGGTGCCGACGAGGCGACGCTGCACGTGCTGCCGACTCTGTGGTGCCGCAACACGTGGTCGTGGTCGGAGAGCGCCCGCACCCCGCGCATCACGTGGGAGGCCGCGTCGCAGTCGGTGGTGCTCGACCACCACACGCTCGGCCGGCTTCGGCTCACAGCGGACGACCGCGCCGCGGTGCCGCTGTTCTGCGACAACGTCACCAACACCCGCATGCGCTACGCCGACGCCGAAGGGCCGGACCATCCCAAGGACGGCATCGGTGACCACGTGGTGCACGGCGCGGCGACGGTCAACCCGGACCGGGTGGGCACCAAGGCGGCGTTGTGGTCGCAGCTCGTCGTGCCGGCGGGGGAGACGAAGGAGCTCCGGCTGCGCGTGCACGGGGGCTCCCGCGGCGGGCCGGACGACTTCGGCGCGTGGTTCGACGCGGTCATGCGCGCCCGGTCGAACGAGGCGGACGACTTCCACGCGAGCCTGCTTCCCGAGGGGACGAGCGCCGCGCACGCGCAGGTCGTGCGGCAGGCGATCGCCGGCCTGGTGTGGAGCCAGGTCTTCTACCACTACGACGTCGCCCGCTGGCTCGACGGCGATCCGGGGCAACCGCCACCGCCGTCAGAACGCCTGCACGCCAGGAACTCCCAGTGGCGCCATCTGAACGCGCGCGAGGTCATCCTCATGCCCGACGCGTGGGAGTACCCGTGGTTCGCGTCGTGGGACCTCGCGTTCCACACGGTCGCGCTCGCACACGCGGACCCGTGGTTCGCCTCCGAGCAGCTGCTCCTGCTCACGCGCGAGTGGTACATGAAGCCGAGCGGCGCGGTGCCCGCCTACGAGTGGGACTTCGGCGACGCCAACCCACCCGTGCAGGCATGGGCGGCGCTGCGGATCGCGCGGCTGCTCCCGCCCGACGACGCGCACTCGTTCCTCGAGCGCGTGTTCCACAAGCAGCTCCTCTACTTCACGTGGTGGGTCAACCGCGTCGACGCCGACGGCAACAACGTGTTCGAGGGCGGCTTCCTCGGCATGGACAACGTGGGTCCCTTCGACCGCTCGCACCAGCCGCCGGGGCTCGGCCGCCTCGAGCAGAGCGACGGCACCGCGTGGACCGCGATGCTCTGCCTCGATCTCCTCGAGATCGCGCTGTGGCTCGCGATGCGCGACCGCGCGTACGAGGACGTCGCGACAAAGTTCTTCGAGCACTTCGCCTACGTCGCGTCCGCGATGGAGGACCTGTGGGACGACGAGGACGGGTTCTGCTACGACCTGCTGCTGCGGCCCGACGGATCGCGCGTGCCGATGAAGGTGCGCTCCGTCGCGGGTCTCGTCGCCCTCGCCGCCGTACGCCCGGTGTCGAAGGCGACGCTCGACGCGCTGCCCGCCTTCACGTCGCGGCTCGAGTGGTTCGTGAACCACCAGCCCGCGCTCGGGAAGAACGCGCGGGCACTGCCCGACGGCAGCCGCCTGCTCTCGGTGCTCGGGCCGGACCGCCTGCAGCGCGTGCTCGTCCGCGTGCTCGACGAGGGCGAGTTCCTCTCGCCGCACGGCCTGCGCTCGCTGTCCGCCTGGCACCGCGAGCACCCGTTCGCGGTCCCCGTGCCCGGCACCGCGTTCCCTCCGGTCGACTACGAGCCGGGGGAGTCACGCTCGGGCATCTTCGGCGGCAACTCCAACTGGCGCGGCCCGGTGTGGTTCCCGCTGAACCTGCTCGTCATCACCGGGCTGCACCGCTACGCGGCGGCCCTCGGCCCGGCGTACCAAGTGGAGCACCCCACTGGCAGCGGGCAGCACCGGGAGCTCGACGCGGTGGCCGCGGACCTCGCGCAACGGCTCTGCTCGTTGCTCGAGCCCGGGCCCGACGGGAAGGTCCCCGCCGCGGGCGACCGCCCCTGGCCCGAGGGCTGGACGCTGTTCCACGAGTACTTCCACGGCGACACGGGTGTCGGGCTCGGGGCCAGCCACCAGACGGGCTGGACCGCGAGCGTCGTCGACCTGCTGCTGCGGCGCTAGCCACCGGGGTGCTGGCACCCCCATGAGGTCGCCGGGTGGCACCGCTGCGCCCATCGGGCTGCACCGCTTGCATGGGCTCAGGGGTCCGTTGGGTCGGATGCCCGACACGTGATCAACATCCCGTGCGGACCGTCGTACTGTCAGCCCCCCGCGGGGCAGGGGAAACACATGAGGGGGAAGCATGTCCACCACACGCTCACTGGTCCGGGTAGGAGCCGGTGTCGCCGCGCTCGCCACCGTCGCCGCGACCACGGGCAGCGTCAGCGCGCACCCGAAGTACCGGACGCTGCACAGCACGGCCCACACCATCTCGGTCAACACGACGTACTCCGACGTCGACCCGGCTGCGCCGACACTGCACCTGGTCCTCACCGACAAGACCATCAAGGGCCTGCCCGAGACGCTGGCCCCGGGTTGGCACACCCTGGTCCTCACCGACAACACCAAGGGCGGTCGCGACCTCGACGTCGTGAAGGTCCACGCCGGCGCGAAGTACGGCGTCAAGCAGTTCAAGGCCGACATCGCGAAGGCGAACAACGACAACCCGGCGGTCGTCGTCGCCGGTGTCAAGGACATCATCAAGAACTCACAGGCCGAGGGTGGCATCGCGGCGCCCAAGGGCTACATCGCCCTGCACCAGAAGATGATGGTCGACTTCCAGGCCGGTCGTGCCTACATCTTCGACAACGCCGCCGACTCGTCCGGTCCGGAGAACGCGACGCTCGTGCAGGTCACCGGCGCGCCGACCACCATGAAGGCGCCGAAGCCGACCGGCATCGTCGCGACCCACGAGTACGGGTTCAACACCGTCAAGCTGCACAAGGGCAAGAACCTCGTGAAGTTCACGAGCATCGGCGCCGAGGCGCACATCGTCTTCGGTCTGCAGGTGCCCCCCGGCACCACCGCCGATGACGTCGAGAAGCAGCTGGCCGACCCCAACGCGAAGGACCTGCCGGGTCGGCCGGTCCTGGCGGTCAACCCGATGACCCACGGCGGTTCGTTCGTCACGCCCGTCACGTTGTCGCCGGGGACCTACGCGTTCGTCTGCTTCATGCCGGAGCTGAAGGCCGGGCCGATGCAGGGCGCACCGCACTTCCTCGAAGGCATGGTGAAGGTCTTCACCATCAGCTGATCATGACCACCGACGGACGGACCCGGCGTGGCGCCGCCACACCGGGTCCGTCCTGCTCGGTACCGCCGGGGAGGGCCCGCGTGTTCTCCCGTGAGCCATGTCGCAATCCGATATTGTTCCCCGCCTCTGCACCGTGCAGAGCTCCGCTGGAGGAGGGGAACCATGACCACGTTCCGTTCGCTGACCCGTGTCGGCGCCGGTGTCGCCGCGCTGGCCGCCGTCGCGGCCACGACGAACGCCGTGAGCGCGCGCTCGAGCTACCCGACCGTCCGTCACGTGCCGACGGGCATCTCGGTGAACACCGAGTACGCCGCCGTCGCCCCCGACGCTGCGGTCATCACGCTCACGCTCACGGACAAGACCGTCAAGGGCCTGCCCAAGGTCCTGGCACCGGGCTGGCACACGTTCGTGCTGAAGGACAGCACGAAGGACGGCCGGGACGTCGACTTCATCAAGGTGAAGGCGACCGCGAAGAGCTACGGCGTCAAGCAGTTCAAGGCCGACATCGCGAAGGCGAACAGCGACAACGGCGCCACCGCGGCGCAGGGCGTCAGCGACGTCATCAAGCACGCGCAGGCCGAGGGTGGCATCGCGGCGCCCAAGTACTACGCGGGCACGCACCGCAAGCTCATGGTCAACCTCACCGCGGGCCGCACCTACCTGCTCGACAACACGAGCGACGGCAACGGCCCGGAGAACGTGTCGCTGTGCAAGGTCTCCGGGGCCGCCACGAAGGTGAAGGCGCCCAAGGCGACCGGCACGATCGCGACCTACGAGTACGGCTTCCGCACGGTGCACCTGCAGTCGGGCACGCACCTCGTCCGGTTCACGAGCACAGGTGCGGAGGCGCACATCATCTTCGCGGCGAAGGTGCCGCAGGGCACGACCACGGAGGATCTGCAGAAGGCGCTCTCCGACCCCAACGCGCAGGGCTTCCCGCCCGGCTGGACGCCCTGGCTCACGGTCAACCCGATGACCCACGCGGGGTCGTTCGTGGCGCCGGTGACGTTTGCCCCGGGTTCCTACGCCCTGATCTGCTTCATGCCCGAGCTGAAGGCCGGCCCCAACCAGGGCGCGCCGCACTTCACCGAAGGCATGTCGACGGTCATCACCGTCTCCTGACGGAGCACGCGTGACCGCCCGCGACGCGCAGCGCGGCGTCACCCGTCGCGGCCTCCTGGCCGCGACGGGTACCGCCGCGCTCGCGTGGGCGGCCACCGGCCGCGTCGAGCGCGCCGGCGCGTCCGACCCCACCCCCGCGGCCCCGCTGCCCGGCGGCCCGCTGCCGGTCATCCCCGAGCTGGCGCCCGACATCGTCGACGGCGGCGCCGTGTGGACGCTCACCGAGGCTCCGCTCCCGGCGACCGCGGACCGCGCCGGTCTCGTCGAGCAGCCGCCGCTCGCCTACGACGGGCGCATCCCGGGCCCGATCATCCGCATCCGGGACGGGTACCCCGCGCGGGTCGTGCTGCAGAACCGGTCCGGCGAGATCAGCAACCTGCACCTGCACGGGCTGCGCATCGCGCCCGCCATCGACCGGCCGCTCATCACCGTCCCCGACGGGGGCGACCACACCTACGCGTTCCTGCAGGCCCGCGGTCATGCGGCGACGTACTGGTACCACCCGCACCTGCACGGCCTCGTCGAGGAGCAGATGCTGCGCGGTCTCGCGGGCCCGCTCCTGTTCGACCCCGACGTGCTGCCGGCGCAGCTCGCCGGCGCGCAGGAGCACGTGCTGCTGCTGACGAACCAGCTCAACACGAGCAACCTGCTCGTGAACGGCGTGCCCGCCCCGCAGCTCACCGCGGACGCGACACGCGTGCGGCTGCGCATCATCAACGCAAGTACGGCCCGCAACCCGACGCTGCGCCTGCGCGGTCCCGACGGCGCGCCGCGGCCGTTCTGGCTGGTCGCCACCGACGGGGGCTTCCTGCGCTCGCCGGTGCGCGCGACCGCGCTGCCGTTCGGCATCGGCCAGCGCGTGGAGCTGCTCGTCGACGTGTCACCCGCAGCGTCCACGCTGTACTGCGGCGAGGACGGGCAGACGATCGTCACGCTGACGGGACCGGACGGCCCGCCGCTCCCGGCGCCCGCGGGCGCGATGGCGCAGGTGCCGAAGCTGACGCCGACCCGCACGACGCACCACCGCCGCATCGACCTCACGCAGACCGCAGAAGGCACCTTCTCGATCGACAACAAGCTCTTCAGCCACACCCGGGTCGACCAGCACGTGCGCTACGGCGCGCTCGAGGTGTGGGAGGTGCGCAACCGCACGTCGGTGCCGCACCCGTTCCACCTGCACTCGTGGCCGTTCCAGGTCCTGTCGCGCGGCGGCCGCAAGGAGCCGTTCGTCGCCTGGCGGGACACCGCGCTCGTGCACCCGGGCGAGACCGTCAAGCTGGCCATCCGGTTCGACAAGTACCGCGGCAAGACCGTCTACCACTGCCACATCGCGGCCCACGAGGACAACGGCATGATGGGCATCGTCGAGGTCCACTGACGCCCCACGTCGTCCACAGGGGTCGCAGCGCGATCGGCCGGAGCTGACGTAGAACGGCACGGTGCCGATCGTCCTGACGCCGCGCCCGGCCCGGATCCCCGTGGAGCGACCCGAGGCCGCGGTGCTGCGGATACCGCCCCCTCCGTCCGTCCCGGTGGCCCACGAGGGCATCGCGACGGCGCTGCTCGCCGGCGCCGGCTCGCTCGGCACGCTCGCGGTGCTGGGGATGGGACGGCGCAGCTCGCCGCTGCTGCTCATCGCGCTCGGGCTGGCGACGTTGGGCGCCTCCGTGGGCGCGCGGGTGCTGGTGCTGCGGCGATCCGGGCGCCAGCTGCGCCGGGCGAGCGCGCGCTGGACGGCGCGGGTCGACTCCGCGGTCGATCATGCGCGGGCGGGTGCCGCCCGCCAACGCAGCGCGCTGCGGAGAGCCCACCCGGTCGGCGTCGGGGCGTTGCGGGCCGTCGCCGGCGGCGGTGTCGGGCTGTGGGAGCGACGACCGGCTGATGCGGACGCGTGGTCCGTGGCCGTCGGGACCGGGACGGTGCCTGCGTCGCTGCGACTCGACACCGATGCGGCTGACGCGGCCGCCGACGTGCCCGCCGCGCTCGAGCAGATCGCGCAGCGCGCGGTCGCCGACCACGCGGCCGTCACCGGGGCCCCGGTCGCCGTCGACCTCGGTCGGGGTGCGTGCGCGGCCGTCGGCGCCCGCGATGTCACGCGGGCGCTGGCGCGACACGTGCTGCTCGAGCTCTGCGTCGCGCGTCCGCCGGAGGAGCTGCGCGTCGCGGTGCTCACCGACGACCCGACGGCCTGGACCTGGCTCGCGTGGCTGCCCCACACCGACGAGGTGTCGCGGGGTGTGGTCACGTCGGCCGCTGATCTCGGGCGCTCGCTGACCGGCGCGGCCGACGTGCTCGTCGTCGTCGACACGCATGAGGTCGTGCCGGATGCGTTGCGGGCGCGGGCCCGCTGGTTGTGGCTCGCGGACACCGAGCACGACCTGCCCGCGCGGGTCGCGACGACCGTGGTGCTCGACGGCGAGGCCGGTGTCGTGCGCGATGCGGTGGGGGTCACGCAGCTCGGGTCGGCCGCCGTCCTCGACGTCGTCGACGCCGACGACGTCGCGCGGCGGCTCGCACCGCGACGGCTCGTGCAGCCGACCGGCAGGGGCGACGAGAGCGTGCGGCTCGCCGAGCTCCTCGACGTCGACCCGCTCCACCTCGACGCCGCTGCGCACTGGCGGCGCGTGCGTTCGCCGCTCGCCGTGCCGATCGGCCGCGACGCCGCGGGTGCGCCGGTCGTCCTCGACCTGGCCGAGCCGGCGCTCGGCGGCCACGGACCGCACGGCCTGCTCATCGGAGCGACCGGTTCGGGGAAGTCGGAGCTGCTGCGCTCACTCGTCACCGGTCTCGCCGTCAACGCGCCCCCGGAGGACGTCGCGCTGCTTCTCGTCGACTGGAAGGGCGGCGCGGCCTTCGACGGGCTTGCGCAGCTGCCGCACGTCGCCGGGCTCGTCACCAACCTCGCGGGCGATGCGGCGCTCGTCGACCGCGTGTGCGCATCGCTGCGCGGTGAGCTCGAACGGCGGCAGGTCCTGCTGCGCCACGCCAAGGCCGATTCGGTGCGTTCGCTCCGGGACCGTGGTGATGCGGCGCCGCCGGCGCTCGTCGTCGTCATCGACGAGTTCGGTGAGCTGCTCAGCGCCCATCCGGACGCGCTCGACGTGCTGCTGCAGGTCGGGCGGCTCGGGCGCTCGCTCGCCGTGCACCTGGTGCTCGCATCGCAGCGGCTCGACGAAGGGCGGCTGCGCGGGCTCGAGGCGCACCTGCGCTTCCGGCTGTGCCTGCGCACGTTCACGGCCGCCGAGTCCGTCGCGGTGCTCGGCGGCCCCGAAGCGGCGTCGCTGCCCAGCCGGCCGGGGGAGGGCTGGCTCGCCGTCGACGGCGAGCGCACGCGCCTCCGGGCCGCCCACACCACCGCCCCCGCCCGGCCGGCCGCACCCGGGCCGCCCGTCCGCCCCCTCCACCCGTCGACATCGGACTTGTGGCAGCCCACGGGCACCGAGATCTGCCACATCCCCGATGTCGGCGGGACCTCTTCCCGGTCGACGTCGGACTTGTGGCAGCCGGGGGGCCCGGAGATCTGCCACATCCCCGATGTCGACGGGACCTCTTCCCGGTCGACATCGGACTTGTGGCAGCCGGCGGGCCCGGAGATCTGCCACAACGCCGATGTCGACGAGCTGGGGGCGCTCGTCGCGGCGATCGGACGGGCGGGGGCGACGCCCGCCCAGCCCGTGTGGCTGCCGCCGCTCGGCGCGAACCTCACCGGGATCGACGCGGTAGCGGTTGTCGACGAGCCCGCGCAGCAGCGGCAGGTGCCGTGGTCACCGTCGTCGCACACCGCGGTGGTCGGTGCGCCCGGGAGCGGGGTGAGCACGGCGCTGTCGGCCATCGTGGCGGAGCGGTTGCGCGATCCGGACGTTCGCATCGTCGCGCTGCGCTTCGGCGGCGAGGGCCTGGTGATCGACGCGTCGCGGATCGTCGGCGAGGCCGGTCCGCGGGACGACCCCGCGCACGTGGCGCTCCTGCTCGATGCCGCGGTGCTGGCGGCCCGGGACGAAGGTCCGTGGGCGGGCCGGCACCTGATGCTCGTCGTCGACGGCCTGGCGCGAGCGCGCGACGTCGTCGACGACCTCGACCAGCGGCTCGCGCGCGCCGCGGCGGGCGCGCTGCTCGCCGTCGGCGGTCATCGCTGGACCGATGTGCGCGGCGGGCTGCGGGACCTCACCGCCGATCGCCTCGAGCTGCGGCTGGCGGACCCCGCAGACTCCGAGCACCCGCGAGACCGGGCCCGTCAGCTGATGGGCGGACCGCCGGGGCGGGGCCTGCTCGCGGACGGCCGGCTCGTGCAGGTGGTGCGCCCGCAGGTCGGCTCAGCATCCGAGGAGGACACGCTCAAGCTGCGCCCGTTGCCGGTGCACGTGCGCGCACCGCTCGGCAGTGCTGCGCTGGGCGTGCGCATCGGCGATCACCGCGAGGTGCAGCGGCCGGAAGGGCATCTCGTCGTGCTGGGCGACCGCGGCTCCGGTCGCACCGGTCTGCTCAAGCGGTTGGCGCACCTCGCGGCCGCCGCCGGAGAGCCCGCCGTCATCGTCGATCCCCGCCGACGGATGACATCGATCCGCGGCACCGTCATCGTCGATGCGAACGCCATCGCCGACCACCTCAGCCCGTTCACGTCCGGGCTCGTGCTCATCGACGATGCCGATCTCGTGCCCGCGCACCGGCTCGCCGTGCTCCTCGACCCGGTGGCCGACGGGCGCTGCCGCATCGTCCTCGCACGACCCGTCACCGGCGCGGCGCGGGCCGCGTACGACCCGCTGATGACCGCGCTGCGCGAAGCGCTCGCGACGACGCTGGTGCTGCCCGGCGATCCGGGCGAAGGGCCGCTCGTCGCCGGCGTCCGCGCCGCGCCCGGCCCGCCCGGCCGCGCCGTCCTGGTCGAGCCCGGTCGCCCACCCATGCCCCTGCAGCTGTACGCCCCCGACGACGGTGACGGTGTGGTCGTCCCCCTCCGCGAACGCGGCGCCGCATGAGCTCGTCGCCGGCGGAGGTGGTTCGCCGCTGCGGGCGAGGTGGTGTCGCGTGGTCGTCGCCGGCGGAGGTGGTTCGCCGCTGCGGGCGAGGTAGCGTCCGCCGGTCGTCGCCGGCGGAGGTGGTTCGCCGCTGCGGGCGAGGTAGCGTCCGCCGGTCGTCGCCGGCGGAGGTGGTTCGCCGCTGCGGGCGAGGTAGCGTCC
>DASZYF010000180.1:0-4201 GCA_035545535.1 Mycobacteriales bacterium
CGAACAAGCGGTTCGACGCGGCCATCGATCTGCTCACCGGGACGCAACCGGTCTCGGTCGAGCTGGTGGTGCACGCCAAGGCCGATGGCACGTTCACCGTCCCGTCGCTGCCGGGTCTGTGCGACCTCGGCGCGCCGGAGATGACCAAGCTCATGAGCGGTGGCACGGTGCGGTTCTTCGACCCGCGCCTGAAGCCCCCGCCGGTCGATCGCTACGAGTGGTCGGATCCGCAGCGCAAGTACCTGCAGGCCCGGGACCGGCGCTGCCGGTTCCCCGGCTGTGGTGCACCGGCCGAGCGCTGCGACTGCGACCACGGCTGCTCCTACTGGACCGCCGGCGGCGACACCGACGTCGACAACGGATCCTGCCTGTGCCGGCGGCACCACCGCATGAAGCACCACGGCTGGACCCTGCAGCTCCTACCCGACGGCAGCGTGCTCTGGACCAGCCCCCACGGCATCCAGCTCCGCGACCCACCCCCACCCGACTGACCTGCGCAACAACCATCGCTTTGCCCCGCATCTCGCGCGTCGCCGTGAGTCGCTCCGCCGTGCCCGCAGGACTGCCCTGGCACTGGGACGTCAGGGGACGTGGGGAAGGCCGAGGCGCAGGCGGGCGGCCTTGCGGTGCGGGCCTTCGCGCAACCGCGGGGGCACCGACAGCAGCGTCGCGCGCAGCGCGCGGCCGTGCGCCCGGGCGGCGGGCCCCCCGACCAGGGTTCCTGCGGGGCCGACGTACATCCGCCGGGCCCACGCCGGCAGCAACGCGAACGACAGCGACGCGATGCCGCTCCAGGCGAGGCGGGCGGGCGTGACCAGGGAGACCCACGTGGGCATCGGCGGCACGGCGACGAAGCGCAGGATGCGTCGCGCGTCCGGTGTCGCGTGCAGCTGCGGGCGCATCGCGGCGAAGTAGGCCTGCACCTCGGCGCGGGAGCTCGGCACCACGGCGGGGTCGATGCCGACGAGCTCGGCGGCGCGCACCTGTTCCGCGTAGTAGGCGTCGACCTCGGCATCGGTGAGTCGCAACCCGCAGTCCCGCGCGACCTCGACGAAGCTGGCCACCTCACACACGTGGACCCACAGCAGCAGCTCGGGCTGGTCGACGCCGAGCCTGCGGTGGACGCCGCGCACGCGCGCGGCCGCGCGGTGCACCGCGTCGGTCTCGTTGTACGTGGTGGTGCCGACGAAGTCGGCCGTGCGCACGAGCCGGCCCCACGGGTCGTCGCGGAACGTGCTGTTGAGCAGCACGCCCTGCAGCGCGTCCGGGTGCAGGGCCTGCAGCAGCAGCGAGCGCACCCCGGCGACGAGCATCACGACGTCCGCGTGCACGGTCCAGCTGACGCTGCCCGGTCCGAACAGGCCGGGGTCAGCAGCCGTGCTGTCGAGTGCGGCGGTCACATCGTCGATGGTGCATCGCCGTCGCCCGCATCACCCGTCGTGCGCGGCGAGCCAGGGCACGAGCACGGCGAGCAGCCCGGGGGCGTTCTCGACGGCCGGGCTGTGCGCGGCGCCCTCGATCGGGGCGTCGGTCGCCCCGAGGCGCGCCGCCATCTCGCTCTGCAGCTCCGGCGGCCACGCATCGTCGTCGACGCCGTAGGTCACCAGCGTCGGCACACGGGTCGCCGCGAGCTCGTCCACGCGATCGGGCTCGGCGAGCAGCGCGGTCGCCGTGCCGATGATGCAGGCACGGGCGGTGCTGGTGAACCGCGTCCGCTGGAAGCCCGCGGCCGCGTCGGCGATCGGCGGCCTGCCCTCCGCCGCGTAGAACGACGTGATCGCATCCCACATCGCTTCCATCGTGATGTCGGGCTGCGCTGCGCCCTGCTGCAGGAGTGCGGTCGATCCGTGGCGCTTGCCGACGATCGCCGCGGGGCCGCTGTCGAGCAGCGTCAGCGACGCGAACGCCGACGGGCGCGCGATGACCGCGGCGCGCGAGACGAGGCCGCCGAAGCTGTGCCCGACGAGGTGCCACCGGCCGCCGCCGAGCGCGTCGACGAGGTCGAGCAGGTCCTGGGCGAGCAGGTCGACCGTGTAGGCGTCCGCGTCGTCGGGTCCCTTGCTCTCGAACTGGCCCCGCTGGTCGCAGGCGACCGCGCGGTGCCCGGCCTCCGCGAGCGGCGTGAGCACCGGGCCGAAGTCCTCCTTGGAGCCGGTGAACCCGGGCACGAGCAGGACCGGCCGGCCGGTCGTTGAGGACGGAACGACGTCGATCAGGGCCAGCGGCCCGCGCGGCGTCCCCGCGAACGTGGTGTCGGGCAGGCCGAGGGCGGATGCGGGCAGGGCGGCGCGGCTCACCGCTCCAGTCTGGCAAGCGTCGTCCGGCCCTCACCTCCCTGCGACCGGGATCACATCTGTTGCGCCTGCGTCATCGCGGCGACATCCGCACCTGGGACACTCGTGATCATGACGGCTCGGGTGCTCGCCGTGGCGAACCAGAAGGGCGGGGTCGCGAAGACCACGACCGTCGCCTCTCTCGGTGTCGCGCTGTCCCAGCTGGGCCGCCGTGTCCTGCTGGTCGACCTCGACGCGCAGGCGTGCCTCACGTTCTCGCTCGGCCTGGACCCGGAGAGCCTCGAGCTGTCCGTGCACGACGTGCTGCTCGGCCGGGTCAGCGCCTCGATGGCCGTGCAGAAGACCGAGGACGGGCCGGACATCCTGCCGGCGACCATCGACCTCGCGGGCACCGAGACGGTGCTGCTCACCCGCACCGGCCGCGAGTACGTGCTCCGCGAGGCGATCGAGGAGCTCAAGGACAGCTACGACGACGTGCTGCTCGACTGCGCGCCGAGCCTCGGCATCCTCACCGTCAACGCGTTGACGGTCGCGGACGCGGTGCTCGTGCCGCTGCAGTGCGAGACGCTCTCGCACCGCGGCGTCGGTCAGCTCCTCGACACCGTCGCCGAGGTCAAGCGGCTCACCAACCGCGGCCTCGAGGTGCTCGGCGTGCTGCCCACGCTGTTCGACGGGCGCACCACGCACGCGCGTGAGGTGCTCGCCGACATCGGCACGCGCTACGACCTCACCGTGCTGTCGCCGCCGATCCCGCGCTCGGTGCGGTTCGCCGAGGCGCCCTCGACCGGTCGCTCGGCGCTCATCACCGGTGGGAAGACCCCGGGCGCCCAGGCCTACCGGGCCCACGCCGCCGCGTTCGCGGCCGGCACCGTGCTGACCGCTGCTGATGCGAAGGACGAGCCGGTCACCGACGCCGTGCCGGAGCAGCCGGTCCCCGCCGTCGACGTGACCGAGACGTCCGGCCCGCACATCGTCGGGGTGGGCTGATGGCGACGCCGAAGGGCCCGCGCAGCAGCGGTCCGAAGGGTCCGAGCAAGTTCGACCGCGTGCGGCCGCGCACCGTCAGCGAGCCGACCGAGGCCGTGCACCCGGAGCGGGCGGACGCCGAAGGTCGTCGGGCACTGTTCTCCACCGAGGAGCCGGTGCCGGCAGCCGGGTCGGTGTCCGTGACGTGCTCGCGGTGCCACGCGACGTCGGTGCTCGGGCCCGTGCACGCCATCAAGGCCGCGATCCCGAGCATCCACCTGCCGATCGTGAAGCGCAGCAACCCGTCGTTCATGCGCTGCCCCGCCTGCAAGCGCTTCACGTGGGTGAAGCTCGCCGTCAGGCTCTGACGCGCTCGCGCGGGATCAGAACGCGGAGACGATCTTCTCGAGCGGCACGTTCGGCACGTGCATGTCGGTGAGCCCGTCGAGGCGGCCGCAGGTCGTGCAGCGCAGCGTGACCGCGAGCCAGGTGACGAGGGGGTCGTAGCCCTCGTCGGGGTCCTCGGCGTGCAGCCCGAGCACGACCTCGGCCATCGACTGACCGCACGACAGGCAGCCCCACACGTGCGGGAACGTCCAGTGGTCGGCCGAGTCGATGATGTCGGTCGCGGTGCCGCAGCTCACGCAGCGCAGCTGGGCGATGGCCTCATCGGCGTCGCCGGCGGGGAAGAACCAGGTCGGCTTCTCGGCCCCATGAGCCTCGGCCGGGCAGGCGGCGAGGATCGTGTGGGTCACCGTGGGGCAGCCGTTGAGGTTGCGGGTCCATGTCCGCAAGTCATCCGCCGACTCACCGATCACGTGGTCGACCAGGGTCCGAACCGTCACCCAGGTTGGATCGGCGCGTGCGGTGGGTGCCTTGACCCGTACCGATCAGGCGGATTCGGCCTCGGCGACCGCCGCGCCGCCCTCGGGGCGGCCCTC
>DASZYF010000181.1:0-26844 GCA_035545535.1 Mycobacteriales bacterium
CCGGCCTCGGTGCGCTCCGGCGCCGGCCCGAGTCCCGCTGGCGGCGGACCGCCGCCGACGTCGAGCGGCTGGCGGGGCTGCAGCGCGAGCTCCTCGACGCCGGCCTGCGGCTGCTCGCGCCCGGCGGCGTGCTGGTCTACGCGACGTGCTCACCGCACCTCGGGGAGACGGTCGAGGTGGTGCGGGCCGTCAACGGGATGGGCACGGGGATCGGCACGGCGCAGCTGATCGACGCGCGGCCCCTCCTCCCGGGCGTGCCCGGCCTGGGCACCGGACCGACCGTGCAGCTGTGGCCGCACCGGCACGGGACGGACGCCATGTTCATCGCGGCGTTCCGCGCCCTGCCGCAGGGGCACTCCTAAGGTTCAGCGCGTGAGGGCGGACCCGCTGATCGAACCGAGCATCCTGTCGGCGGACTTCGCGCGGCTGGCCGAGGAGGTCGAGCGCGTCGCGCCGGCGACCGACTGGGTCCACGTCGACGTGATGGACGCGCACTACGTGCCCAACCTCACGATCGGGCTGCCGGTCGTGAGCAGCCTCCGCAAGGCGACGCCGCTGTCGCTCGACTGCCACCTGATGATCGAAGATCCCGATCGCTGGGCTCCGATGTACGCCGAGACCGCGGACAGCGTGACGATCCACGTCGAGACCGCGCGCGACCGGCGAGGGGTCGGGCGGGCCATCCGCGACCGGGGCGCCCGTGCGGGCATCGCGGTCGACAAGCAGACCGACGTCCGGGACGTGCTCGACGTCCTGCCGGACTACGACATGGTCCTCGTCATGACGATCCAGGCCGGCTTCGGCGGTCAGGCGCTCATCCCCGAGCTCCTCGACAAGGTCCGCACCGCGCGCGCGTACCTCGACGAGCACGGTCTCGACCTGTGGCTGCAGGTCGACGGAGGGGTCAGCCGCGACACGATCGAGGCGTGCGCGGAGGCCGGCGCCGACGCGTTCGTCGCCGGCAACGCCGTCTACGGAGCGGCCGACCCGGCGCAGGCCGTGCGCGACCTGCACGCGCAGGCGAAGGCCGTGAGAGCGCGTGCCGAGCGCCGCTGAGCTCGCCGCGCTCGCCCGGGCCGACGCGCTCGGAGCCGCTGGGCTGGGCAGCACGAGCCCGAACCCGAGCGTCGGCTGCGTGGTGCTCTCGGCCGCGGGCGGAGTCGTCGGTGAAGGCGCGACCGAGCCGCCACCGGGACGGCATGCGGAGGTCGTCGCGCTGGCGGCGTCCGGTGACGCCGCCCGGGGCGGCACCGCCGTCGTGACCCTCGAGCCCTGCCGCCACCACGGCCGCACGCCGCCCTGCACGGACGCGCTGATCGCCGCGGGTGTCGCCCGCGTGGTGCTCGCGGCCCCGGATCCGCACGACGAGGCGGGCGGCGGCGCCGTCGTGCTCGCCGCCGCCGGCATCGACGTCGAGGTCGTGGGGGAGGACGCAGCCCCGTCGCTGCGCCCGTGGCTCGCCGCCACGCGGAGCGGCCGGCCGTACGTCACGCTCAAGACGGCGACCACGCTCGACGGACGGGTGGCCGCGCCGGACGGCTCGAGCCGCTGGATCACGGGCCCCGAGGCCCGGGCCGACGGGCACCGCCTGCGCGCACGGGTCGATGCGATCGTCGTGGGCTCCGGCACCGTCCTCGCCGACGATCCCGCGCTGACGGTGCGGGACGTCGGGGTGGACCGCACGCCCCTGCGGGTGGTCGTCGACCGCCGAGGTCGCACGCCGGCCGGGGCGAAGGTGCGCGACGCCGGCGCTCCGACGCTCGTGACCGCGGCCGCGCCGGCCGACCTCCTCGCCGACCTCTTCGCGCTCGGCGTGCGCCACGTCCTGCTCGAGGGCGGCCCCACGCTCGCCGGGGCTTTCGTGGCGGCCGGACTGGTCGACGAGCTGGTCGCCTACATCGCGCCCGCGCTCCTCGGCGGCGGGCCGTCGTCGCTCGCGCGGGACGTGACCTCGATCGAGGACGCGGTGCGCCTTTCGGTGGCGGACATCACTGCTGTCGGCCCGGACGTCCGGGTCACGGCACGATGGAGGCAGGGCGCCACGGCGTAGTGGGCCCCGGAGGAGCGCCCGCGTCATGTTCACCGGCATCGTCGAGGAGCTCGGCAGCATCGTCGCCGTCCAGCCCGACGGCGACGGCGTGCGCCTCTCCGTCCGCGGTGCCGTCGTCACCGAGGACGCGCAGCACGGCGAGTCCATCGCGGTCAACGGGGTGTGCCTCACCGTCGTCACCAACGACGACGGCGTGTTCACCGCGGACGTGATGCGCGAGACCCTCGACCGGTCCGCGCTCGGCCGGCTGAGCGTCGGCAGCGCGGTCAACCTCGAGCGCGCGGTGCGGGTGAGCGATCGGCTCGGCGGGCACCTCGTGCAGGGCCATGTCGACGGCGTCGGCGTGATCGAAGCCGTCACGCCCGGCGACCGGTGGACCGTCGTGCGCATCTCGCTGCCCGCCGACCTCGCACGCTACGTCGTCGAGAAGGGCTCCATCACCGTCGACGGCGTGAGCCTCACCGTGTCCGCGGTCACGGCCGATGCCTTCGAGGTGAGCCTCATCCCGACGACGCTCGGCCTCACGACGCTGGGCGTGAAGGGGGCGGGCGAGCCGGTCAACCTCGAGGTCGATGTCGTCGCGAAGTACGTGGAGAAGCTCCTCGGGTCGCGCGGATGATGGTCCGGCCATGACCGACCTCGCATCGATCGAGCAGGCGATCGCCGACATCGCCGCGGGCAAGGCCGTCGTCGTCGTGGACGACGAGGACCGTGAGAACGAGGGCGACATCATCTTCGCGGCCGAGAAGGCCACGCCCGAGCTGGTCGCCTTCATGGTGCGCTACACGTCGGGCTACATCTGCGTGCCGCTGACCGAGTCCGACTGCGACCGGCTCGAGCTGCCGCCCGCCTACCACACCAACCAGGACAAGCGCGGGACCGCGTACACGGTCAGCGTCGACGCCCGCGAAGGTGTCGGCACCGGCATCAGCGCCGGCGATCGCGCGACGACGATGCGGCTGCTCGCGTCGGCGACCGCGACGTCCACCGACTTCACGCGGCCCGGCCACATCGTCCCGCTGCGTGCCCGCGACGGCGGCGTGCTGCAGCGCGCGGGTCACACCGAAGCGGCCGTCGACCTCGCCCGGCTCGCCGGGCTGCGCCCCGCAGGCGTCCTCTGCGAGATCGTCAGCCAGAAGGACGTCGGCGACATGGCGCGCCTCGACGAGCTCGAGGCCTTCGCGGGCGAGCACGGGCTCACCCTGATCTCGATCGCGGACCTCATCGCGTACCGCCGCCGCTTCGAGAAGCAGGTCGAGCGCATCGCCGAGGCGACGATCCCGACGGCGCACGGACCGTTCCGCGCCGTGGGCTACCGCAGCGTCATCGACGGGCACGAGCACATCGCGCTCGTCCGGGGGGACGTCGGCGACGGGGAGCGGGTGCTGGTGCGCGTGCACTCCGAGTGCCTCACCGGCGACGTCTTCGGCTCACGGCGCTGTGACTGCGGCCCGCAGCTCGACGCCGCTCTGGCCGCGGTGGCGCAGGAGGGGCGCGGCGTCGTGCTGTACGTGCGCGGTCACGAAGGGCGCGGCATCGGACTGCTGCACAAGCTGCAGGCCTACCAGCTCCAGGACGCCGGCCGCGACACGGTGGACGCGAACACCGACCTCGGCCTGCCCGCCGACGCGCGCGACTACGGCACCGGCGCGCAGATCCTCGTCGACCTCGGGGTGCGCACGATGCGGCTGCTCTCCAACAACCCCGGCAAGCGCGCGGGCCTCGAGGGCTACGGACTGGAGATCGTCGAGCGGGTGGCGCTCGCCGTGCACCCCACGCCCGAGAACCTGCGCTACCTCCGCACCAAGCGCGACCGCATGGGTCACGACCTCCCGGGCTTGGGCGGCGAGCCCGACGAGGGCGCGTCCCGGGCCACCTGAGAGACTTCCCCCCGTGTCCGGAGCCGGAGCGCCTTCCGGTCCCGCGCCCGACGGCGCGGGGCTGCGCGTCGCCGTGGTCGTGACGCAGTGGCACGCCGAGATCACCGACGCGCTGCTCGCCGGCGCCCAGCGGGCGCTGCTCGAGTGCGGCGTCGTCGACACCGACGTCGTGCGGGTGCCGGGGGCGTTCGAGCTGCCCATCGTCGCGGCCGAGCTCGCCACGAACCACGATGCGGTCGTCGCGCTGGGGGTCGTCATCCGCGGCGGCACGCCGCACTTCGACTACGTGTGCGACGCCGCGACGAGCGGGCTCACGCGGGTCGCGCTCGACAGCGCCAAGCCCGTCGGCTTCGGGCTGCTCACCTGCGACGACGAGGCTCAGGCGCGCGACCGGGCCGGCCTGCCCGGAAGCTCCGAGGACAAGGGACGCGAAGCCGTGCTGGCCGCCGTCGCGACCGCCGCCACGCTGCGCACGCTGCGACATCCCGCGCAGCGGCTCGGCTTCTGATCTCGCACCTCACCCACCCCTCATCCAGACCTAAGGACCCGCCGTGCTCAACCTCGTCCTGCCCAAGGGCTCGCTCGAGAAGCAGACCCTCGACCTGTTCGCGGCCGCCGACCTCACGGTGGTGCGAGGGAGCGACCGCGACTACCACGCGACGATCGACGACCCGCGCGTCGCCCGGGTGCGCTTCCTCCGCCCGCAGGAGATCCCCATCTACATCGAGCAGGGCGTGTTCGACCTCGGCCTGTCCGGACGCGACTGGGTCACCGAGACCGGCGCCGACGTCGTCAGCATGGGCGAGCTCGGCGGCGGCCGCGCGACCGACAAGCCGGTGCGTGTCGTCCTCGCGGTGCCGAACGACGCGCCATGGCAGCAGGTGTCCGACCTCCCGGAAGGGGTGCGCATCTCGACCGAGATGCCGGAGGTCACCCGTCGCTTCCTGGCCGACCACGGCGTGAAGGCGAAGGTCTTCACCAGCCACGGCGCCACCGAGGCGAAGATCCCGGACATCGTCGACGCCATCGTCGACCTGACCGAGACCGGGTCGTCGCTGCGCAAGGCCGGACTGCGGATCCTCGCGACGATCCTCACCAGCCGCACCGAGCTGCTCGCGAACCGCGACGCGTTCTCCGACCCCGAGAAGCGGGCCGCCATGGACGACGTCGCGCTGCTGCTGCGCGGCGCGCTCGCCGCTCGTGGCCAGGTGCTGCTGAAGCTCAACGTGTCGGCGGCGCAGCTCGACGCCGTGCTCAGCGTCCTCCCGTCGCTCGGCTCCCCGACGGTCATGCCGCTCGCGGACTCCAACCTGCGTGCCGTGGAGTCCGTCGTGCCGAAGGACGGCGTCAACACCCTGCTGACCGCGCTCAAGGCGGCCGGCGCGCGCGACATCCTCGAGCTGCCGATCAGCAAGATCGTTCCCTAGACGTGGACGCCCGGATCGCGACCGCGCTGTCGGTCGCGGCCGGGGCCGCGCTCGCCGTGCAGGCGCGCGTGAACGGCTCGCTCACCGAGCAGCTCGGCCACGGCTCTGCGGTGCCGACGGCGACGGTGTCGTTCGCCGCGGGCACGGCCATGCTCGTCGTCGCCGTGCTCCTCGGAGGGCGGCAGGCCCTCGCCCGGCAGTCGTGGCACGCCTGGCGGACAACCGGGCGACCGGTGCGCGTCTGGTGGTTCCTCGGCGGGCTCGGCGGCGCGTCGATGGTCGGGAGCACGGCGTACGCCGTCCCTCTCGTGGGCGTCGCCTTCGCCACCGTCGCGGCGGTGTCGGGGCAGCTCATCGGCAGCGCCCTGGTGGATGCCGTCGGCGTCGGCCCCGGTGGGCGGCACACGCCGACGCGCTACCGCATCGCCGGCGTCGTGCTCGCGCTCGCGGGGCTGGTGCTCGCGGCCGCCGGGCGCAGCGGCGCAGCGGGCGGGGCCCGCCTCGGGCTGCTGCTCCTCGTCGGCGGCACCGGCATCCTGGTCGCGTTGCAGCAGGCGGCCAACGGCCACGCGCAGCGCGTCACCGGCGACGCCGTGGTCGCGGCCGTCATCAGCTTCGCCGGTGGTGCCGTCGCCCTCTTCGTCACGAGCACCGTGCTGCTCGCATCCGGCGCGGTCGGACCGCTGCACCAGCCGGGCCTCGCGCACTGGTGGATGTTCTTCGGGGGCGCGGGCGGGGCGAGCTACATCGCCCTGTCGGCGGCGACGGTGCGCTCGCTCGGCGTGCTGACGCTGTCGCTCGGCCTCACCGCGGGCCAGCTCGTGGCCGGCCTGCTCCTGGACGCGACGCTCCCGGCGGGGGAGCACCTGCGGTGGACGACGGTCGCCGGGGCAGCCCTCGCGGTGGGCGCGGTCGTCGTCGTCAGCCGGGAAGCGTCAGCCAGTCGTCGATCCGGTTGAGGCCCGTCGTCACGAGCTCCCGGGGAGCTCCGCTGCCGTGGAGCGAGGCCCGCGCAGCCTGGGCGAGGTGGTCGTCGCTGAGCTCG
The DNA here is from genome assembly GCA_035545535.1 of Mycobacteriales bacterium. Taxonomy (GTDB): domain Bacteria; phylum Actinomycetota; class Actinomycetes; order Mycobacteriales; family CAJCIY01; genus DASZYF01. The sequence goes on from DASZYF010000181.1 coordinate 6,403, forward strand.
AGCGCCGTGCGGCACAGCTCGTACTCGGCGAGCAGGTCGGGACCGAACAGGAGCGGGTCGTCGCTGTTGATGCTGCAGCGCACACCCGCGTCGAGCAGCCGGCGCAGCGGATGCTCCTCGAGCGAGGGCACGACCGCGAGCAGCAGGTTGCTGGTCGGGCACACGTCGAGACAGATGCCGTCGGCCGCGATGCGCTCGACCAGCGCCGGGTCCTCCACGGCCCGCACTCCGTGCTGGATGCGGTCGGCGTGCAGGTGGTCGAGCGCGACGCGCACGCTCTCGGGCCCCGCGAGCTCGCCGGCGTGCGGCGTGCACAGCAGCCCGCCGTCCTTCGCCACGTCGTACGCGGGGGCGAACGGGCCGGGAGGGAACCGCGCCTCGTCGTTGGCCAGACCGAACGACACCACGCCCCGGTCCGCCCGGGCCACGGCCTGGTGCGCGATGGTCACCGCGAGCTCGGGGTCCTCGGTGCGGTCCGCCGCCAGCATCAGCCCGAAGCCGATGCCGAGGTCCGCTGCGGCCCGCAGCCCTTCGTCGAGCACGACGTCGATGACGTGCTCGTCGGCACCGAGGCGCTCGCGGTGGTGCGGCGCGTAGAACGACGGCTCCGACCACACGGCGCCCGCCGCGGCGTCGTCCTCGATCCGTTCGCGCACCACGCGGCGCAGGTCGTCGTCGGTCTGCAGGACGGCGCACGCAGCGAGGTAGGTGTCCGCGAACGCAGTGAACGAGCCGTAGCCGCTGATGACCGGCACCGGCACGTCGTAGCGGTCGGCGAGCTCGTGCAGCGTCGCCGGGCGCATGCCGCCTTCGAGGTGCAGGTGCAGGTGCGCCTTGGGCAGGTCCGCGAGATCGCGCATGGCGCGAACCTAGCGACGGCGTGACGGTGCGGTGACCGACCGATACGGTGCGCGCATGTCACTCGCACGGGAGGAGCGCACCGCACTCGCTGACGCTCTCGCGGCCGTCGGTCCCGGCCGGCCGACGCTGTGCGAGGGATGGGACACCGGCCTGCTCGCTGCGCACGTCGTCATCCGCGACCGTCGCCCGGATGCGCTGCCCGGTGTGCTGATCCCGGCGTTCGCCGGGCACACCGACAAGCTCCAGCAGGCGACCGTCGCCGACAACACGTACGAGGAGCTCGTGGAGAAGGTCCGTTCGGGGCCGCGCATCTCGCCGACGCAGCTGCCGGTCCTCGGCGACCTCGTGAACTTCATGGAGTTCGCGATCCACACCGAGGACGTCCTTCGGGCGCAGTCGGGTTGGACGCCGCGTGAGCTCACCGCGTCCGAGCAGGAGGGGTTGCTCTCCCGGCTGCGGGTGCTGCGCGCGCTCGGTTCCCGCCGCGCCGGCGTGCCGCTGACGTTCGTCACCCCGTCCGGGACGCGCCTGGCGCCCCGGGCCGGTGGTGACGGAGGGGTGACGCTGACCGGTGAGGCGATCGACCTCGCGCTGTACCTGTCCGGGCGGCGCGGCGCGGCGAAGGTCGAGCTCGACGGTCCTGACGATGCGGTGGCGAAGGTCCGAACCGCGAAGCTCTCGCTGTAGCCGCACCACGTCGGGACGCGGGGCTGCGTAGCGTCCGCGGCGTGGACGCGGAACCGCCTGGGAAGCGACCGAACCGCATCGCCGACTACGCGCTCATCGGCGACTGCCACACCACAGCGCTCGTCGGGCGCAACGGTGCGATCGAATGGCTGTGCTTCCCGCGACCGGACTCGCCGGCCGTGTTCTGCCATGCACTGGACGACCAGCACGGCGGCACCTTCGCCGTGCGCGTCGACGGCGCTTGCGAGGTCAGCCGCCGCTACATCGACGATGCACTGGTCCTCGTCACGACGTGGACGACCAGCACAGGCGTGCTCGAGGTCACCGACTGCATGCCGGTCGCCCCGTTCGACCCGGCTGAGCCCACGAAGGTCACGCCGGCGCGCAGCGTGCTTCGACGCATCGCGTGCCTCGACGGCCGGGTCCAGGCACAGGTGCGCGTGACGCCGCGCTTCGAGTACGGGTTCGTCGTCCCGCGCCTGCGGCAACCGTCACCGTTCGTCGCCGACTTCACCGGCGGCGCGGGCAGCATGCGCGTGATCGGCAGCCACGAGCTCACCCGCCGGGACGCCGCGACGCTCCGGCGCGGCGATGTCCTCTCGGCATCGTGGGACCTCAGTGCCGGTGAGGTCGCGTGGGTCGAGGCCACGTACGTCGAGTCGCACCTCGCGCCGGATGACGTGCCGGCGCCCGACCCGTCGGCGTGGCAGCAGCGGCTCGACGACACGGTCGCGTTCTGGAGCGCGTGGATCGCGCAGTCGGCGTACGACGGCGCGCATCGCGATGCGGTGCGTCGCAGCGCGATGGTCCTCAAGGCCCTCATCTACGCACCGACCGGCGCGGTGGTCGCCGCACCGACGACGTCACTGCCGGAAGAGATCGGTGGCGGCCGCAACTGGGACTACCGCTACACGTGGGTGCGCGACGCGACGCTCACCCTCACGAGCCTCGTCGTGCTCGGGTTCGTCGCGGAGGCGGCGGCGTTCAAGGGCTGGCTCGAGCGCACGGGTGGCGGTCGACCGCAGGACCTGCAGATCATGTACGGCGTCGGGGGAGAGCGCCTGCTCCCCGAGGTCGAGCTCACCCACCTCGGCGGGCACCGCGGTTCCCGGCCGGTCCGCACCGGCAACGGCGCCGTCAAGCAGCTGCAGCTCGACTCGTACGGTCAGCTCCTCGAAGCCGCCTACCTGTTCCGTCGCGTCGGGGGAGACGTGACCGACACCAACTGGGAGTACCTGTCCGGACTCGCCGACATCTGCTGCTCCCGCTGGCGCGACCCGGACCAGGGCATCTGGGAGGTCCGCGACGAGCCGCGGCACTTCGTGCACTCCAAGCTCAACTGCTGGCTGGCGCTGCACCGGGCCGTGCAGCTCGCCGAGCTGCTCGGCAAGGTGCCGTCGCCCCAGTGGGCCGGGGAGCGCGACGCGATCGCCCGGTGGCTCCTCGACGACGCGCTGATCACCTCGGGCGACGGCCCGGGCTGGTTCCCGCAGGCGGCCGGGCACCCGCACGCCGACGCGGCCACCCTGCTCATCCCCGCCCTCGGCTTCCTGCCGAGCGACGACCCGCGCGTGCTCGCCACCGTCGCCGCGGTCTGCCGCGACCTGGCCCACGACGGCGCGCCGGCGCTGGTGCACCGCTACGCGAGCGCCGACGGGCTCGCCGGCGGGGAAGGCGCCTTCCTGCTCTGCTCGTTCTGGCTCGTCGACGTGCTGCTGCACGCCGGCCGGGTCGACGAGGCCGACGACCTGCTGACCACCCTGCTCGCCCACGCGAACGACGTGGGGATCTTCTCCGAGGAGGTGGATCCCGCCACGGGGGAGCACCTCGGCAACACGCCCCAGGCGTTCACGCACATGGCCGTCGTCACGAGCTGCGCCCACCTCGCGGCCGCCCGGCGGGGCGAGCTGCCCCTCGACGGCGCCCCGCACAGCTACGCCGAGCTCGCATTGGACCGTCTGGTCGCGGCCCGGGCGGTCTGACCGCTACGCTGGAGGGGCTGACCAGCAAGCGGGGCCCCACCAGCAGCACCCATCACGTCCCGAGGCCCCCACCCGCGACCGCCCCGGCGGCCGGGTCCCCGGTCCCGGCTCCCGCCCGCGGCGGGTGCGCCGGTGTGCCCGCCTGGTGGTCGGTCCGGCCGTGCTCGTCACCGCCGGAGACCGCACCGCCAGGAGAAGGAGCACCCATCAGCGTCGAACCCCGCATCAACGACCGCATCCGCGTCCCCGAGGTCCGCCTCGTCGGCGAGGACGGTGAGCAGATCGGCATCGTGAGCATCGACGACGCCCTGCGGCGGGCCCAGGACGCCGACCTCGATCTGGTCGAGGTGGCGCCGAACGCCCGGCCGCCGGTCGCCCGGCTCATGGACTACGGCAAGTTCAAGTACGAGTCCGCGCAGAAGGCGCGCGAGGCCCGGAAGAACCAGCAGCTCACCGTCATCAAGGAGATGAAGCTCCGGCCGAAGATCGACCCGCACGACTACGAGACCAAGAAGGGTCACGTCGTCCGGTTCCTGTCCGCCGGGGACAAGGTCAAGGTCACGATCATGTTCCGCGGACGTGAGCAGTCCCGGCCGGAGCTCGGCCTGCGCCTGCTGCAGCGGCTCGCGGAGGACGTCCAGGAGCTGGGCTACGTCGAGGCCTCGCCCAAGCAGGACGGCCGCAACATGATCATGGTGATGGCGCCCCACAAGAGCCCCCCGAAGACGCAGCGCGTCACCGCACCGGACGCCTCACCCGACGCCTCACCCGACCCCTCGCCCGACCCCACGCCGGAGCCCGCGCCCGCCGAATGACCGGCCCGCTCCACCGCACGACCGAGCACAGCACCAGCGACGAAGAGACGAGAGCACCTGCCATGCCCAAGAACAAGACCAGCCAGGCTGCGGCCAAGCGGATCCGGGTCACCGGGTCCGGCAAGCTCCGCCGCCAGAAGAGCGGGCTGCGCCACAACCTCGAGCGCAAGCCCAGCACGCTCACGCGCCGCCTCGCCGGCACCGACGACATCGCGCCCGCCGACACCCGCCGCATCAAGCGGATGCTCGGGCTCTAGTGCCGTTCGCGCCTCCGGGCGCGGGACAGAACAGCATCCCGCGCCCTTCGGCGAGACACCCCACCGACTGAGGAGACACCGACATGGCACGCGTCAAGCGGGCGGTCAACGCCCAGAAGAAGCGCCGCACGACGCTGGAGCACGCCTCCGGCTACCGCGGCCAGCGCTCCCGCCTGTACCGGAAGGCGAAGGAGCAGGTCCTGCACTCCATGACCTACTCCTACCGCGACCGCCGGGCGCGCAAGGGGGAGTTCCGCCAGCTCTGGATCACCCGCATCAACGCGGCGGCCCGGGCCAACGGCATGACCTACAACCGCTTCGTCCAGGGGCTCAAGGCCGCCGGCGTCGAGGTGGACCGCAAGAACCTCGCCGAGCTCGCGGTGAGCGACGAGGCGGCCTTCGCCACGCTCGTCGAGGTCGCCCGCGCCGCGCTGCCGGCCGCGACCCCCGCCGCCTGACGATCCTCACCACCCGCTCGGCTCCGGTCGCGCGGGCCCGCCGCCTCACGTCGCCCACCGGGCGGCGTGAGGCGGGCCGCTTCCTGGTCGAGGGACCGCAGGCGCTGCGCGAGGCCATCGCCGCGGGCACCGTCGTCGAGGCGTTCGCCACCCCCGGCGCGGCGGTGCGCCACGCCGAGCTCCTGCGGGCCGTCCCACGTGTCCACGAGGCCGACGAGCGGGCGCTCGCGGCGCTGTCCGACACCGTGACGCCCCAGGGCGTCGTCGGCGTCGCGTCGCTGGTCACGGTGCCGGTGGCGGAGGCGCTCGTTGGTGCACCGCGCAGCGTCGCGGTGCTCTGTGACGTCTCCGATCCCGGGAACGCCGGGACCGTGCTGCGGGTGGCCGACGCGGCCGGCGCCGACGCCGTCATCCTGTGCGGCAGCAGCGTCGACCCGCACAACGGCAAGTGCGTGCGGGCATCGGCGGGTTCGCTGTGGCACCTGCCGGTGGCCGTCGTCCCCTCGTGGGAGGACGCGTTCCGGGCCGTCCGCTCCGCCGGCCTGCGCGTCACGGCGACGAGCGCGCGCGGCACGCCGCTGCCCGAGGCCGACCTCGCGGCTCCGACCGCCTGGGTCTTCGGCAGCGAAGCCCACGGCCTCCCCGCCCCGGCCCTCGAGGCGGCCGACGTCGTGCTCGCCGTACCCATCGCCGGCCGCGCCGAGTCGCTCAACCTGGCCACCGCCGCCGCCATCTGCCTGTACGCCCCGCTGCTGCGTCGCTGACCGCCGCCACCCGGTTGCGCCGACGGGACCCGGCCCGCAACGCGCGCCGCTGGCAGACTCGGCCCCGTGGAGCGCGGCGCGTACGACGACCTCCCGGACGGCGTCGTCGTCGCGGGCGCCGACGGCCGGGTCGAAGACCTGAACCCGGTGGCGCAGGCGCTGCTCGGCCTCACCGCCGACGCCGCCCGCGGTCGGGCCCTTGCCGACGTCGTCCCGCTCCAGACCCCGGCGGGCGAGCAGTGGTGGAGCTGCGTCGCCAAGGCGGCTGCGCTGCCCGGCAGCAAGCGTCAGCCCGAGCGGATCCTGACGCTTCCGGCCGACGCCGCGGCCGGCCGGCCCACGGACGTCCAGCTCGCCGTCACGGCGGCGTGGACGCACCGCGACGGCGTGCTCGCCCGCACGGTCGTGAGCCTCCGCGACACCGCGGCCCGGCGGCGCAACGAGCGCAGCAGCGCCGACCTCATCTCCACCGTCGCGCACGAGCTGCGCTCCCCGCTCACGAGCGTCAAGGGCTTCACCGCCACGCTGCTCGCGCGCTGGGACCGCTTCCCGGACGACGTGAAGAAGCAGATGCTCGAGACGGTCAACGCCGACGCCGACCGGGTCACCCGGCTGCTGTCGGAGCTGCTCGACGTCAGCCGCATCGACGCGGGCCGCCTCGAGATGCGCAAGCAGGTCGTCGACGTGCCCGAGGCTGTGCGCAAGGCGTTCGCCGGGCGCATCGCCGCCGGCGAGGCCGAGGAGCGGTTCGTCCTGCACCTGGACAGCCTCGAGACGGCGGCGCTGCCCGAGATGTGGGTCGACCCCGACAAGCTCGACCAGATCGTCGGCAACCTCGTCGAGAACGCGGTCCGCCACGGCGACGGCACCGTCCACGTGACGGTCACCGCGGGTGTGGACCCCGCCGGCGCGGTCATCACCGTCGCCGACGAGGGCGAGGGCATCCCCGACGAGCAGCTCGGCCGGGTCTTCACCAAGTTCTGGCGCGGCGGCCGCCGCGGCGGTGGCACCGGCCTCGGCCTCTACATCGTCAAGGGGCTGGCCGAGGCCCACGGCGGATCGGTCGCGGCCGGGCGCTCCGAGGTCCACGGCGGCGCCGAGCTGACCGTCGTCCTGCCCGCCGGACCCCCGCCCTACGTCGCTCCCGACCCGGGCGAGCTCGCCAGCGGCTGACCTGCGGGCACGCAATCCGGGGGAGCCCGCGAACGGCGTCACTAGGCTCGCCCGTCGTGTCCGGCCCTGGTTCGTCGTATGACCCGAAGGAGGCGGTGGCGCTGTCCGCCGACTCCCTCGACACCGCCCGCGTCGACGGCGTGCGGGCGTTCGCCGCCGCGAGCGACCTCGACGAGCTGAAGGCCGCCCGCGCCGCCCACCTCGGTGACCGCTCGCCGATCGGGCTCGCGAACCGCGAGATCGGCACGCTGCCGCCCGAGGCCCGCAAGCAGGCCGGCCAGCGGATCAACGAGGTCCGGACCGCGCTGCAGGAGGCCTACGCGGCCCGCGAGGCCGAGCTCGAGGCGGCGCGCGACGCCCACGTGCTGGTCGCCGAGCGCGTCGACGTGAGCCTGCCCAGCGACGAGGGCCGGCCCCGTGGCGCCCGCCACCCGCTGACGCTCATCCAGGAGCAGGTGAGCGACGTCTTCCTCGGCTGGGGCTGGGAGATCGCCGAAGGCCCTGAGGTCGAGGCGGAGTGGTTCAACTTCGATGCGTTGAACATCCCCGCCGAGCACCCCGCCCGGGCGGAGCAGGACACGCTGTACGTGGCGCCGGCCGGCAGTGGCGTCGTGCTCCGCACCCAGACCTCACCCGTGCAGATCCGCTCGCTGCTCACCCGCGAGCTGCCGGTCTACATCGCCTGCCCGGGGCGCGTGTTCCGGGCCGACACCACGGACGCGACGCACCTGCCGGTCTTCAGCCAGGTCGAGGGCCTCGTCGTCGACGAAGGCATCACCATGGCGCACCTCAAGGGCACGCTCGACGCGCTCGCCCGCGCGATGTTCGGCCCCGCCGTCGTCACCCGGCTCCGCCCGTCCTACTTCCCGTTCGTCGAGCCCGGTGCCGAGGTCGACTACCGCTGCTACGTGTGCGACGGCGCCGGACGCGTCGGCGAGGACCGCTGCCCGACCTGCAAGGGCGAGGGCTGGATCGAGTGGGGTGGCTGCGGCATGGTCGCTCCGGCCGTGCTGCGCGCCTGTGGGATCGAGCCCGTCGAGGACGGCGGACGGTGGAGCGGCTTCGCGTTCGGCATGGGGCTCGAGCGCACGGTCATGGCGCGGCACGGCGTCGCCGACATCCGCGACCTGATCGAAGGCGACGTGCGCCTCACGCTCGCGCTGGGCGGTGACGCCTGATGCGGGTGCCGCTGTCGTGGCTCACCGAGGTGCTGCCTGGTCTCGACGCGCATGCGCCCGAGGAGATCGCCCACCGGCTCACGGCCGCCGGTCTCGCCGTCGAGGGCATCGACCGCGTCGGCGCGGGGATCCGCGGACCACTGATCACGGGCCGCGTCGTGTCGTTCGACGAGGAGCCGCAGAAGAACGGCAAGACCATCCGCTGGTGCCGGGTCGACGTGGGCGAGGCCGAGCCGCGCGGCATCGTCTGCGGCGCCGCCAACTTCGGACCCGGTGACGTGGTCGCCGTGGCGCTCCCGGGCGCCGTGCTGCCCGGCGGCTTCGCCATCGCGGCCCGCAAGACCTACGGCCACACCTCGGACGGCATGATCTGCTCGCTGCGCGAGCTCGACCTCGGCGACGACCACTCCGGCATCTGGGTCCTGCCGCCGGACACCGCCATCGGCGCCGACGTGCTGGCGATGATCGGCGACGTGGTGCTGGACGTCGCGGTACCGGCCGACCGCGGCTACGCGCTGTCCATCCGCGGCCTCGCGCGGGAGGCTGCCACGGCCTTCCGGCTGCCGTTCCGGGACCCCGCCGACGTCGCGCTGCCGTCGATCGCCGGGCGTGGCGGCCACCCGGTGCGCATCGAGGACCCGGGCTGCACCCGCTACGTCGCGCGGGTCGTCGGCGGGCTCGACCTCGGCGCGCAGACCCCGTTCGCCCTGAAGCAGCGGCTGACGCTCGCCGGCATGCGCCCGATCTCCCTGGCCGTCGACGTCACGAACCTCGTGCTGCTCGGCCTCGGCCAGCCGCTGCACGCCTTCGACCGGGACAAGGTCCAGGGGCCGATCGTCGTGCGGCGGGCGAGGGCCGGCGAGAGGCTGCGGACGCTCGACGACGTCGACCGCACGTTGCACGAAGAAGACCTCGTCATCACCGACGACTCCGGGCCCATCGCGCTCGCGGGCGTCATGGGCGGCGCGTCGACCGAGATCACCGCGGGGACGTCCGCGGTGCTGGTCGAGTCGGCGCGCTTCGATCCCGTGTCGGTCGCCCGCACGGTCGCGCGGCACAACCTCGGCTCCGAGGCGGCCCGCCGGTTCGAGCGGGGCGTCGACGACGCCCTGGCGCCGTACGCCGCCGAGGTCGCGGTGCGCATGCTCGTCGAGCTCGGCGGCGCCACACCGGAGGACGCGGGCACCGACGTCGACGCGCGACCCGCCCGGCCGACGTTGGTGCTCCCGCTGGCCGCCCCCGCCCGCAAGGCCGGCCGCGACTACGACCCGGCCGTCGTGCGGGCCCGGCTCGAGGACGTCGGCGCCATCGTCACCGGGGAGGACCCGCTGCACGTCGAGCCGCCGAGCTGGCGGCCGGACCTCACGGGTGAGGCCGAGCTCACCGAGGAGGTCATCCGCCTCGAGGGCTACGACACGCTGCCGAGCGTCCTGCCGCGCGCCGTCCCCGGCCGGGGGCTGACGCGCGGGCAGCGGGCCCGCCGCCGCATCGGCGCGGCCCTTGCCGATGCGGGCTACGTCGAGGCCGTCATCCCGCCCTGGGTCCCGCTCGACGCCTTCGACCGGCTCGGGCTGGCCGCCGGCGACGACCGCCGCAACGCGACGCGGATCGAGAACCCGCTCTCCGACGACGAGTCGCTCCTGCGCACGACGCTGCTGCCCGGCCTGCTCACCGCCCTGGCGCGCAACGTCGGCCGCGGCCTGTCCGACGTCGGCCTCTACGAGTGCGGGCTGGTCTTCCGTCCCGGCGCCGACCCGCTGCCGGCCGCACCGCCCGTCGGCGTCGCCCGGCGTCCGGACGACCTCGAGCTGAAGGCCCTCGACGCCGCCCTGCCCCGGCAGCCGTGGCGGGTCGCCGTGGTCCTCGCCGGCCAGTGGCGCCGCCCCGGCTGGATGGGCACGGACCGTCCGGTGAGCTGGTCCGACGCGGTCGACGCGGCCCGTCTCGTCGCCCGGCCGCTCCGGGTGCACCTCGACGCCGTCGCCGACGACCACGCGCCCTGGCACCCGGGCCGGTGCGCGGCGCTGCGGGTCGGCGGTCGCGACGAGGGCGTGCTGGTCGGTCATGCCGGCGAGCTGCATCCGCGGGTGTGCGCCGCGTTCGACCTGCCGCCCCGCACGTGCGCCATGGAGGTCGAGCTCGACCTCCTGCTCGCCACCGCGCCACCGAGCCTCCCGCGCGCACCGCTGGTCTCCCGTCAGCCTCCGGTGCTGCGCGACATCGCGCTCGTCGTCGGATCCGACGTGCCGGCCGCCGAGGTCGAGGCCGCGCTCCGCGACGGTGCCGGTCCGCTGCTCGAGGGGCTGGTGCTGTTCGACCGCTACGAGGGCGTCCAGATCGGTGAGGGGAAGGTCTCGTTGGCCTACCGGCTGACGTTCCGCGCCGCCGACCGGACGCTCACCGACGACGACGCGAACGCCGCCCGCGACGCCGCCGCGGCGGCGGCGAGCGCCCGCACGGGGGCGAGCGTCCGCCGCTGAGCGGGGGCTGTCCGCACACCGATCTGCATCTTCATGCGATGACATGTATGATCATGCAGCATGGGCGTGCGGGTGGCGGTGGCCGGAGCGAGCGGCTACGCGGGCGGTGAGCTGCTCCGCCTGCTGTCCGCGCACCCCGAGGTAGAGCTGGCCGCGCTGGCCGCGGGCTCCTCGGCCGGCGAGCCGGTCGCCGCCGTCCACCCGCAGCTGCGCTCGCTCGCGGGGCGGCGCTTCGCGGCGACCGACGCCGCCGTCCTCGCCGACAGCGACGTGGTCGTGCTGGCCCTGCCGCACGGGGAGTCGGCCGCGGTGGCGGCGCAGCTGCCCGCCACGCACAGGATCGTGGACCTCGGCGCCGACTTCCGGCTGCGGGACGCCGGCGCCTGGCAGCGGTGGTACCCGACCGGCGGGGCGCACGCCGGGTCGTGGCCGTACGGCTTGCCGGAGCTCGCCGGAGCGCGGGCCGCGCTGGCCGGGGCGGCCCGCATCGCGGTCCCCGGCTGCTACGCGACGGCCGTGACGCTGGCGTACGCGCCGCTGCTCGCCGGCGGTCTCATCGACGGCGCCGATCTGGTGTGCGTCGCGTCGAGCGGCACGAGCGGCGCCGGGCGCAAGGCGGCCCTCAACCTGCTCGGCTCCGAGGTGATGGGAGACCTGTCCGCCTACCGGGTCGCGCAGCACCAGCACGTGGCGGAGATCTGCCAGTCGCTGGGCGTCGCCCACCTGTCCCTGACCACCGTGCTGGCGCCGATGCCCCGGGGCATCCTCGCCACCTGCACCGCGCGCACGTCGGCCGGCGAGGACGAGCTGCGCGCGTGCCTCTCCGCGGCCTACGGCTCGGAGCCGTTCGTGCACCTGCTCGACGAAGGGCTGTGGCCGCACACCGCCGCGACGTTCGGATCGAACAGCTGCCACCTGCAGCTCGCCCTCGACGCGGACGCGGGACGGGTCGTCATCGTGTCCGCGCTCGACAACCTCGTGAAGGGCGCGGCCGGTCAGGCGGTGCAGTGCCTGAACGTCATGCTCGGCATCCCCGAGACGACCGGCCTCCCGGCGGACGGAGTCGCCCCGTGAGCACGACGGCGCCGAAGGGCTTCCGGGCATCCGGTGTCGCGGCCGGCATCAAGAGCGGAGGCGCGCGCGACGTCGCCCTCGTGGTCAACGACGGCCCGCTCGACGCCGCGGCCGCCGTGTTCACCAGCAACCGGATCGAGGCCGCGCCGGTCACGTGGAGCCGTCAGGTCGTGGGCGACGGTCGCGTGTCGGCGGTCGTGCTCAACTCCGGCGGCGCCAACGCCTGCACCGGCCCGGAGGGGTTCGCGGACACGCACCGCACCGCCGAGCACGTCGCGGCGCTCCTCGGCCGGTCCGCCGCGGACGTCGTCGTCTGCTCGACCGGCCTCATCGGCGAGCGGCTGCCGATGGACCGCCTCCTCGCCGGCGCCGAGGCCGCGGCCGCCGCGCTCACGACCGACGGGGGAGCGGACGCCGCGGAGGCGATCCGCACCACGGACACGGTCAGCAAGCTGGCGGTCGCCGACGGCGACGGCTGGACCGTCGGGGGCATGGCGAAGGGCGCGGGCATGCTCGCGCCCGGGCTGGCCACGATGCTGGTCGTCCTCACGACCGACGCCGTCACGACCAGCTCGGACCTCGATGCCGCGCTGCGCGAGGCCTGCCGGCTGACGTTCGACCGCGTCGACTCCGACGGCTGCATGAGCACCAACGACACCGTCGTCCTCCTCGCGTCGGGCGCCTCGGGGGTGACGGCAGGCAGCGACGAGCTCGCGTCCGCGGTGCACGAGGTCTGCGCGTCACTCGCGCGGCAGCTCATCGCGGACGCCGAGGGTGCCGGCAAGGACATCCGCATCGACGTGACGAACGCCGCGACGGAGGACGACGCGCTCGAGGTCGCCCGCGCGGTGTCACGGAGCAACCTGCTGAAGTGCGCGTTGCACGGTGAGGACCCCAACTGGGGCCGGGTGCTCGCCGCGGCGGGCACGACGAAGGCGGCGTTCGACCCGGCCGCGATCGACGTCGCCATCAACGAGGTGTGGGTCTGCAAGGCAGGCGGGGTCGGCGAGCCGCGCGACGGCGTCGACCTGTCGGGCCGCGACATCTCGATCGTGGTCGACCTGAAGGCCGGCGACGCATCGGCGTGGATCTGGACCAACGACCTCACCGAGGCCTACGTCCACGAGAACTCGGCGTACGCCACGTGAGCGCGCAGTCGGACACGCGGACGCACGCCGCATCGGCCAAGGCACGGACCCTCATCGAGGCGCTGCCGTGGCTGCAGCGCTTCCGCGACAAGGTCGTCGTCATCAAGTACGGCGGCAACGCGATGACCGACCCGGCACTGCAGGCCGACTTCGCGGCCGACATCGTGTTCCTGCACCACGTGGGGTTGCGTCCGGTCGTGGTGCACGGTGGCGGACCGCAGATCACCCGCCACCTCGAGGCGCTCGGTGTCGAGTCGCAGTTCACCGGAGGCCTGCGGGTCACCACGCCGGAGACCATGCGCGTCGTGCGCATGGTGCTCGTCGGCGAGGTGCAGCAGGAGCTCGTCGGGCTGCTCAACACGTGGGGTCCGCACGCCGTCGGCGTCTCCGGCGAGGACGCTCACCTGCTCACCGCCGAGCGCCGGGACGCGCTGGTCGACGGCGAGGCGGTCGACATCGGTCTGGTCGGCGACGTGATCGACGTGCAGCCGGCGGTCGTGCAGCAGCTGATCGACGACCGTCGCATCCCCGTGATCGCGACAGTCGCTCGCGGAGCTGACGGCGAGACGTACAACGTCAACGCCGACACCGCGGCCGCGGCCATCGCCATCGCGCTCGGCGCCGAGAAGCTCGTGGTCCTGACCGACGTCGAAGGCCTCTACGCGGACTGGCCGTCGAGCGACGAGGTCATCAGCGAGCTCGACGCTGCGCAGCTCGAAGAACTGCTGCCGACACTGGCCGCCGGGATGATCCCGAAGATGGAGGCCTGCCTCCGCGCCGTGCAGGGCGGGGTGCCGCGGGCGCACGTGCTCGACGGTCGCGTGCCGCACGCGTTGCTCATCGAGGTGTTCACAGACTCGGGGGTCGGGACCATGGTCACACCATGACCAGCGACGACAGCCTGCTGGCCCGGTGGCCGAGCGCGCTCATGAACACCTACGGAACGCCGCCCCTCGCCCTCATGCGCGGCGAGGGCTGCACGGTGTGGGACGAGGACGGACGGTCCTACCTCGACCTGCTCGGTGGCATCGCGGTGTCGAGCCTCGGGCACGCGCACCCCGCGATCGTCGACGCCGTGTCCCGGCAGGTCGCCACGCTCGCGCACACCAGCAACCTCTACGCGCACGCACCCGGCGTCGCGCTGGCCGAGCGGCTCGTCGCCCTGCTGCGCCCGACCGACGGCGACGCGCGCGTGTTCCTCTGCAACTCCGGTACCGAGGCGGTCGAAGCTGCGCTGAAGATCGGGCGCAAGCACGGTCGTGCGATCGACCCGGGCAAGACGCACTACGTCGCTGCGCAGCGGTCGTTCCACGGCCGCAGCACGGGGTCGCTCTCGCTCACCGGCAACCCGTCGAAGCGCGACCCGTTCCTGCCGCTGCTCCCCGACGTGACGTTCGTGCCGTACGGCGACGTGGACGCGCTCGCGGCGGCCGTCACCGACCGCACGTGCGCGGTCGTCCTCGAGCCCACTCTGGGTGAGAGCGGTGTCGTGCCGGCGCCCGCGGGCTACCTGTCCGCCGCCCGGACCATCACGCGCGAGCACGGCGCGCTCCTCGTCGTCGACGAGGTGCAGAGCGGCATCGGGCGGACCGGGCACTGGTACGCGCACACGGACGAGCTGCCCGACCCGTCCGACGCTCCCGACGTCGTGACGCTCGCCAAGGGTCTCGGCGGCGGACTCCCGATCGGCGCCTGCATCGGCGTCGGCGCTGCTGCGCGCGTGCTCGTCCCCGGCGACCACGGCAGCACGTTCGGTGGCAACCCGGTCGCGTGCTCCGCCGCGCTCGCCGTCATCGACACCATCGAGCGCGAGGGTCTGCTCGACCACGTGACGAAGGTGGGGGAGGTCCTCGCCCGCGGCTGCGCCGCGGTCGGTCACCCGCTGCTCGCCGACGTGCGCGGGTCCGGGCTGTGGCGGGGCCTGGTCCTCAGCGAGCCGCGGGCCGTCGACGTCGAGAAGGCCTGCCGCGACGCCGGGTTCCTCGTCAACGCCGCCGTGCCGGAGGCGGTGCGGCTCGCGCCACCACTCGTGCTCACCGAGGACGAGGCCAACCGCTTCGTCGCGGCCTTGCCCGCGATCTTGGATCACGCCAGGGTCTCGGCATGAGCGGAGTACGGGTCCTCGTCGTCGAGGACGACCCGAACGTGCGCGGCCTGCTGCAGACGTTGCTGTCGAGCGAGGGCTACGACGTCACGACTGCGAGCGACGGCACCGGCGGCCTGGTGAAGGCCGCCACCCAGAAGCCGGCGCTCCTCGTGCTCGACCTCGTCATGCCCGACCTCGGCGGCGCGCGCGTGCTGGAGGAGCTGCAGAACGACCCGAACCTGTCCGACGTCCCCGTCATCGTCGTGACGGGCAAGCTCGAGGCGCTGCCGGCGCTGCGCGACGAGATCGGCGAGCACAACGTGTTCGCCAAGCCGTTCTCGGTGACCGACCTGCTCGACCGGGTCGCGGCCGTCACCGGGGGCCCCGAAGCAGAGATCCGGTGAGCAGCCATGCCCGTTGACGCCCCGAAGCACTTCCTCGTCGACACGGACCTGACGCCGCGCGAGCAGGCCGACGTCCTCGACGACGCCGCCCGCCGCAAGAAGGACCGGCGCGGAGACGCGCCTCTGGACGGTCGCTCCGTCGCGCTCATCTTCGAGAAGCCGAGCACGCGCACGCGCCTGTCGTTCGACGTCGGTGTGCACGAGCTCGGCGGCCATCCGCTCGTCATCGACTCGCAGGGGTCACAGCTCGGCCGCGGTGAACCGATCGAGGACACCGCCCGCGTCCTCTCGCGCTACGTGTCGGCGATCGTGATCCGCACGTTCGGACAGGAGCGCATCGTCGCGCTGGCCGAGGCCGCCGACGTGCCGGTGATCAACGCGCTCACCGACGAGTACCACCCGTGCCAGGTCCTCGCGGACCTGCAGACCGTGCGGGAGCGCCTCGGCGGCACGCAGGGCGTGACGCTCGCCTACATCGGCGACGGAGCGAACAACATGGCGCACTCGTTGCTGCTCGGGGGAGCGACGGCGGGCATGCACATCCGCATCGGTGCGCCCAGCGCCTACTCGCCCGACCCGGCCGTGCTCGCCCGCGCGGCCGAGATCGCCGCGGCCACCGGCGGCTCCGTCGCGACCACGCCGCACGCGCTGGAGGCGGCCGACGGCGCCGACGTCGTCTACACCGACGTGTTCACCTCCATGGGTCAGGAGAGCGAGCAGGAGGCCCGGCGCCGAGCGTTCGAGGGCTTCTGCGTCGACGACCGGATCGTGGAGGCATCGGCCGACGGCTCGATCGTCCTGCACTGCCTGCCCGCCCACCGCGGCGAGGAGATCAGCACGTCGGTCATCGACGGCCCGCGCTCCGCCGTGTGGGACCAGGCCGAGAACCGGCTGCACGCGCAGAAGGCATTGATGGCGCACCTGGTGGGTCGATGACGCGGCTCGCGCCGCTGACGAAGGCTGCCCGGCAGCGCCGCATCAGCGAGCTCGTCGCCGGCACCGAGGTGCCGAGCCAGTCCGCGCTCGCGGAGCTGCTGCTCGCCGACGGCGTGTCGGTCACCCAGGCCACGCTGTCACGGGACCTCGAAGACCTCGGCGTCGAGAAGGTGCGCGGCCGCTACGTGCTGCCCTCCGACGACGGCACCGCTCCGTCGCGGTTGCTGGCCGCCGAAGCCCCGGGCCCGCGCCTCGCGCGGCTGTGCGAGGAGCTGCTCGTCTCGGCCGAGGCGACCGGCAACCTCGTCGTGCTGCGCACGCCTCCCGGGGCCGCGCAGCTGCTCGCCTCCGCCCTCGACCGTGCGGACTGGCCCGACGTCGCCGGCAGCGTCGCCGGTGACGACACCGTCCTCGTCGTCGCCCGTGGTCCCGCCAGCGAGATCGCCACCGACGTGGCCGATCGTGTGCTCGGCCTCGCCGACGGGCGACGCTGAGACGCGCCTGCAAGGCTCCCCGCAGAACCACCCTTGAGAGGATCCACAGTGACTGAACGCGTCGTGCTGGCCTACTCCGGAGGCCTCGACACCTCCGTCTGCATCGGCTGGATCGCCGAAGAGACGGGCGCCGAGGTCATCGCCGTCGCCGCCGACGTCGGCCAGGGCGGCGAGGACATGGACACCATCCGCGAGCGCGCCCTCGCGTGTGGCGCGGTCGAGGCGCACGTCGTGGACGCCCGCGACGAGTTCGCCGACACCTACTGCCTCCCGGCGCTGCAGGCCAACGCGCTCTACATGGACCGCTACCCACTGGTCTCCGCGCTGTCGCGTCCCCTGATCGTCGAGCACATGGCCCGCGTCGCGCACGAGGTGGGCGCGACCTACGTCGGCCACGGGTGCACCGGCAAGGGCAACGACCAGGTGCGCTTCGAGGTCGGCCTCGCCGCCCTCGCGCCCGACCTGAAGGTGCTCGCCCCGGTGCGCGACAGCGGCATGACCCGCGACAAGGCGATCGCGTTCGCGGAGGAGAAGGGCCTCCCGATCGACGTCAACAAGAAGTCGCCGTACTCCATCGACCAGAACCTGTGGGGCCGCGCAGTCGAGACCGGCTTCCTCGAGGACATCTGGAACGGCCCGATCGAGGACGTCTACGACTACACCTCGGACCCCTCGGTGCCACGGGAGGCCGACGAGGTCATCATCACGTTCGAGGCCGGTGTGCCCACCCACCTGGACGGCAAGCCGGTGTCCGTGCGCGAGGCGATCGAGCAGCTCAACCGGCGGGCCGGTGCTCAAGGCGTCGGCCGGCTCGACATGGTCGAGGACCGCCTCGTGGGCATCAAGAGCCGCGAGGTGTACGAGGCTCCCGGCGCCATCGCGCTCATCACCGCGCACGAGGAGCTCGAGAACGTCACCATCGAGCGCGACACCGCACGCTTCAAGCGAGCGGTCGGTCAGCGGTGGGGCGAGCTCGTCTACGACGGCCTCTGGTTCTCGCCGCTCAAGCGGGCCCTCGACGCGTTCCTCGCCGAGACCCAGCGCTACGTGTCCGGCGAGATCCGCATGACGCTGCACGCCGGGCGCGCGGTCGTGACCGGGCGGCGCAGCGACGCGAGCCTGTACGACTTCTCGCTCGCCACGTACGACACCGGTGACACGTTCGACCAGCGCCTGTCGAAGGGCTTCGTCGAGCTGTGGGGCATGCCCAGCCGCATCGCGGCGCGGCGCGACGCGCGCCTCGCCGGGTCCTGACGTGACCCAGCCGACGCGGCTCTGGGGAGGCCGCTTCGCGGCCGGCCCCGCTGACGCCGTGCGCCGGCTGTCGGTCAGCGTCCAGTTCGACTGGCGGCTCGCGCCGTACGACGTGATGCAGTCACGGGCCCACGCGGGCGTGCTGCTGCGCGCGGGACTGCTCACCGATGACGAGCACGCGCAGATCCTCACCGCGCTCGCCGACCTCGACGAGGCCATCCGTTCGGGCGCGTTCCGGCCCACCGTCGAGGACGAGGACGTGCACACCGCCGTCGAGCGCGGACTGCTCGAGCGGCTCGGCGCGCTCGGCGGCAAGCTGCGCGCCGGCCGCAGCCGCAACGACCAGGTGGCCACGGACCTGCGCCTGTTCCTGCGTGAGCACGCCCGGCTGCTCGTCGCCGCCGTGGCCGACCTCATGGAGGCGCTCATCGAGCAGGCCGCCCGGCACCCGCTGGCGCCCGCACCGGGCCTCACGCACCTGCAGCACGCGCAACCGGTCCTGTTCGCGCACCACCTGCTGGCGCACGTGCAGGCGTTCGAGCGCGACGTGGACCGCATCCGCGACTGGGACCGGCGTGCCGACGTGTCGCCACTGGGAGCGGGCGCGCTGGCGGGCTCCAGCCTGCCGCTCGACCCGGTCGCGGCCGCCACCGAGCTCGGGTTCTCGCGATCGGCCGCGAACTCGATGGACGCGGTGTCCGACCGCGACTTCGTGGCCGAGCTCCTGTTCGCCTGCGCGCTGCTCGGCGTGCACCTGTCGCGGCTCGGCGAGGAGTTCGTGCTCTGGACGACGTCGGAGTTCGGCTGGGTCGAGCTCGACGACGCGTTCGCCACCGGCAGCTCGATCATGCCGCAGAAGAAGAACCCCGACGTCGCCGAGCTCGCCCGGGGCAAGACCGGCCGGCTGGTCGGTCACCTGGCCGGCTTCCTCACGACGCTCAAGGGCCTCCCGCTCACCTACGACCGCGACATGCAGGAGGACAAGGAGCCGGTCTTCGATGCGCTCGACACCCTCCTCGTCGTGCTCCCCGCCGTCACCGGGATGGTCGCGACGATGACCGTGCGCACCGACCGGCTCGAGGCCTCAGCCCCGCGCGGCTTCGCCCTCGCGACCGACGTCGCCGAGTGGCTCGTCCGGAGGGGCGTGGCCTTCCGAGACGCCCACGAGGCCGTCGGCCACCTCGTGGTGTGGTGCCTCGCGCACGACTGCGAGCTCGACGAGGTGCCCGACGACGACCTCGCGAAGATCCACGAGGCGCTGACGCCGGCGGTCCGCGAGGTCCTCAGCGTCCCGGGCGCACTCGCCGCGCGCAAGGCGCCCGGCGGGACGGCGCCCGCCCGTGTCGCCGAGCAGACCGAGGCCGCCCGCGGCCTCGTCGAGTCCGCCCGCGCGTGGGCGCTCGCCCACTAGCGGCTCCGGTCCGCCGGACGGTCGCGCGCCGCACGCTGGAGAGCGCTCCGGAGACCGTCGCGCCACGGCTGCTCGGAGCCGTGCTCGTCCACGACACCGACGAGGGACGCGTCGCCGTGCGCCTCACGGAGGTCGAGGCCTACGCGGGCGAGACCGACCCGGCCTCGCACGCCTGGCGCGGCCCCACCGCGCGCACTCAGGTCATGTTCGGTCCGCCCGGCCGCGCGTACGTGTACTTCAGCTACGGCATGCACTGGTGCATGAACGTCGTCACCCGCCCCGACGGCCGGGCGTCCGCGGTGCTCCTGCGCGCCGGTGAGGTCGTCGAAGGCCACGACCTGGCCCGCGCGCGGCGCGGCGCGGTCGCCGAGCGGGACCTCGCCCGCGGCCCCGGCCGCCTCTGCCGGGCGCTCGGCCTCACGGGCGACGCGACGGGCACCGACGTCTGCGACCCTGCCAGCCCGCTGCGCTTGCTCGCGCGGACCCGCGTGCCGGCGGGCATCGCGGTGGGACCTCGGGTCGGGATCAGCCGGGCCACGGAGGTGCCGTGGCGGTTCTGGATCGACGGCGACCGCTTCGTGAGCGGCCCGCGCCCCGATGCCGGGCGGACGGCCGCCGCTCCCTGACAGACTCGCGGCTCGTGGGCAACCCGTTGCTGGAGGAGCTCGACTGGCGCGGCCAGATCGCGCAGGTCACCGACCAGGAGGCGCTCGAGGCGTCGCTCGCGCAGGGTCCGCTCACCCTCTACGCGGGCTTCGACCCCACCGGCGACAGCCTGCACGTCGGGCACTTCGTCCCGATCATGCTGCTGCGCCGCTTCCAGCTCGCCGGGCACCGGCCGCTGGCCCTGGTCGGAGGCGCCACCGGACTGATCGGTGACCCCAGTGGCCGCAGCTCCGAGCGCACGCTCGCCTCCGCCGAGGTCGTCGCCGAGCGGGTGGAGCGGATCAAGTCCCAGCTGTCCCGCTTCCTCGACTTCG
>DASZYF010000182.1:0-5652 GCA_035545535.1 Mycobacteriales bacterium
GGGGGGGGGCCCGTCCTGCTTCTGCGACGATGCCTGACGTGACGGTGCCTGGCGTGACCGACGCAGCGGAGAAGCCCGCCGTCCCCGCGGCGACGGTGATCCTGTTGCGCGACGTCACCCGACCGGACACCGCAGCGGACGGCACGGGCCTGCAGGTTCTGATGGCGCGACGCAACCGGGACCTCGCGTTCGTCGGCGGTCACTGGGTGTTCCCGGGCGGCCGCATCGACGCGGAGGACCGCGCCGGCGGTGGCGACGACGAAGCGGTCGCCCGCCGCGCCTGCGTGCGCGAGGCGCGCGAGGAGGTGGGCCTGCACATCGACGAGCAGTCGCTCGTCGGGTTCGCGCACTGGACCGCGCCGCCCGAGGCGCCGCGGCGGTTCGCCACGTGGTTCTTCGTGGGTGCGGTGGACGAAGCGGGCGCCACCGAGGTCGACGGCGGCGAGATCCTCGAGTGCCTCTGGCTGTCGCCCGCGATCGCGCTGGCGCGGCACGCAACCGGTGACTTCCCGCTCGCGCCGCCCACGTGGATCGCGCTCTGGCAGCTCGCGAAGGCGAGCGACGCCGCCGATGCGATGCGGCAGTCGCGCCAGCGCGGGTTCGAGGTGTTCAGCACCCGCATGGCGGTGCGCGACGACGTGCTCATCGCGCTCGAGCCGGGCGACGCCGGCTACGACACCAACGACCCCGACGTCCCGGGACCCCGCCACCGCCTCGTCATGGACGACACGGCCGGCTGGCGCTACGAACGCACTGGCTGACGGGTCACTGTCGGGTGCGTGACGTCGCCGTGCGTGGGGTAGGGGCTTGACGTGGGGCCCCGCTGCGCTGTAGCCGTTCCCGCATGGGTGCTCTGACGCGGCTGCCGGTGGCCGTCGCGCCTCGCGACGACGTCAGCCGCTGGCTGCGCGGGAATCTGCTCGAGGCGGCCACGATCGCGGTCGGCGCCGTGCTCGCGGCGCGCTTGATCGGCTGGATCGGCCAGGTCGTCACCCGGCGCATCGACAGCAAGGCGCGTGAGGGCGACTCGCTCGTGCGCTCCGAGTCCGCGAAGCATGGGCATGCCGTGGCGCAGGTGCTCAGCTACGTCGCCGTCGTCCTCGTGTACGTGATCGGCGTGTTCCTCGTGCTCAAGACGCTCGGCGTGCCCATCACCGGCTTCGTCGCGCCGGCGACGGTCGCCGGCGTCGCGCTCGGCTTCGGCGCGCAGCGCGTGGTGCAGGACATCCTCGCGGGGTTCTTCATCATCACCGAGCGGCAGTACGGCTACGGCGACCTCATCTCGCTCGCGGTCGCCGGCGTCGCGAACCCGCGCATCGGCACGGTGGAGGACGTCACGCTGCGCGTCACCACCATCCGGGCCGCGGACGGCAACGTGATCCTCACGCCCAACGGGCAGATCGTGCAGGTCACCAACCTCTCGCGTGACTGGGCGCAGGTCGTCATCGACGTGCCCATCCCCGCCTCGATCGACGTCGACTTCGCCACCGAGGTCCTGCAGCAGGTGGGCCACGACCTCTACGAGGACGAGCACATGCACACGCTGCTCCTGGACGCCCCGACCGTCATGGGCGTCGAGAGCATCGGCGTCGGCAACGTGAACATCCGCATGGTGGCGCGCACGCTGCCGGGCAAGCAGTTCGAGGTCGGGCGGGCACTGCGTCGCTTCATCGCGGCCGGGCTCGCCAACTCGGGCATCGAGAACGTGCTCGATGTGCGCGACCTCGCGGCCCGGGCGGCCAAGCAGTGAAGCTCCCGGAGTCGAAGGTCCGGGTATCGACCGTGGCGCTCGGCGTCGTGTTCGACCTGCTGCTGGCGCTCTACTTCCTCGTGCGCCCGGACCCCGACACGGTGCTCGTCCCCGTCAGCCGCCAGCGGCCGCCGACCTCGGTGCCGAGGCCGTCACCGAGCCGCACCCCCGCGACGCCGGCCCCGGTGCGCTCCGAGACCCCGACGCCCGCGCCCAGCAGCGCGTCCGCGACCGCCACGCCCTCGACGGTTCCGACCCCGTCATCCGCTCCGTCCCGCTCGGTGGTGGTGCCGGCGTCGACGGCGCCGACGAGCACGCCGAGCCCCACCCGGGGCGGCCTCTTCGACGTCGGCAGCCCGTCGGCGTCGCCCACTCCCTGATCGCGGCCGTCGGGCCATGATCGGCGGGTGACGTCTCCCGAGGATCGCCTCCAGGACTTCGCCGGCAAGGTCGCCATCGTCACCGGAGGCACGCGGGGCATCGGCTTCGGCATCGCCGAGGAGCTCGTCGCCCGCGGTGCCCGGGTCGTCATCACGGCTCGCAAGCCGGAGGAGCTGGCCGAGGCCACCGAGCGGCTCGGCGGGCCGACGCACGCGCTCGCGGCCCGCGGCTCGGCCGACGACGCCGACCACCAGGTCGCGGCGGTCGAGCAGGCCATCGCCGCGTTCGGCCGCCTCGACCTGCTCGTGAACAACGCGGCCATCAACCCGCTGTACGGGCCGGTCATCGACGCCGACCTCGCCGCGGTGCGCAAGACGTTCGAGGTCAACATCACCGCGTGCCTCGCCTGGACGCAGCTCGCGTACCGCTCCTGGATGCAGCAGCACGGTGGCAGCGTCCTCAACGTCGCGAGCGTCGGCGGCATCCGCGTGGGTGCGCCGATCGGCATCTACAACACCAGCAAGGCCGCACTCATCCACCTCACCAAGGTGCTGGCCTCGGAGCTCGGACCAGCCGTCCGGGTGAACGCGATCGCACCCGCGGTGGTGAAGACGCAGTTCGCCCGCGCGCTCTACGAACGCGACGAGGACGCCGTGGCGGCGCGCTACCCGATGAAGCGGCTCGGCGTGCCCCGGGACTGCGCCAAGGCGGCGGCCTTCCTGCTGTCCGACGCGGCGTCGTGGATCACCGGTGAGTGCCTGGTCGTCGATGGAGGGGTCACGCTCGCCGGGTGATGCGCCGGCGACCGCATCTCCGGATGGCTCACGCCAGCTGTGCGTCGGGGGCCTGGCGCGGCATCGGCACGAAGTAGCCGTCGTCGTCGAACGTGACCGCGGCGAGCAGGTCGTCGAGCGTCAGTCGCCGGCTGGCCAGGGCCGCCACGATGCGTTCGGCGAGCACCGTGTCCTGGGCCTCGACCTCGGGGGAGTGGTCGCGTTCCATGCGTGTGTCAACGACATCCGCGCGCGGTCGGTCGTGGCCTGTTCGGCGCAATCGGTTGGGGGTTTGGGTGGCGGTGTCCGGTTCGGCCGCATGGCCTTCGTCACATCCGGGGCCCTCCACGGGCCGGGGTCAGGCGGCGACGCCGTCGGCGTCCAACGTCGACGCTTCGGAGCGCGCCCTCGCGGCCAACGCGGGTTCGCCGGCGAGCTCGGCAGCGGATGCCTGCGCGAGCAGCGCGGAGCGGAGCAACGTGATGCTCCGGGCGCGGCGCGCGGTGAGCACCGCCTCCGCCGCGGTCTCCAGCGCGGCCGGCTCCGCGCGCGCCACCTGCACGAGCGCCATCTGGATCAGCGAGTACGCACCCGCGGTCAGGGCGCCGACGTCGAGCAGGATGTCGGCCGATCGGCGGTAGTGCGCGACCGCGCTGCCGGTGTCACCGGCGAGCTCCGCGACCTCGCCGAGGTTGAAGTGCGACACGCCCTCGTGGAACGTGAAGCCGACGCGCGTGGCGATCGCGAGCACGTCGAGGTGCATCGCGCGCGCCTGCTCCAGGTCCTTCGCATCGGCCGCGATCCAGGCGCGGGTGGTCGCCAGGTAGATCGCGGCGCGCACCGAGGTCTCGGCGACGCGCTCGAGCAGCTCCTCCGCCTCGTCGAGGTTCGCGCGGGCGCCCGGCGTCAGCGCCGAGTCGCGCAGGTCCGCCGGTCCGGAGACCGGCGAGTGCAGGGACAGGTCGAGCTCCGCGGGTCCCATGAGCGCGCGGCCGAGCAGCTCCGGGTCCGCGGCGTCACGCGCCGCGGCGATCGCGGTCTGGATGGCGGCGGCGCACCCGGGATGCATCACCTCGACCATGCACTTCGCGACGATCGACGTGACGCGCGCGCGGGATCCGACGCTCAGCGGCTGCGCGGCGAGCGCGGTCGCGTGCCGCAGGCCGAGCTCGGGAGCCCGCGTCGTGAAGTGGTCGCGCAACGCGAGCACGAGCTCGAGGTAGCGGGCGGGCGCCACGGCACCCGAGGAGCCGCGCTCGAGCGCCAGCTCGATCTCGGTCGCGAGAGCCGCGACGACGGCCGGGTCGTGCTCGACGTCGTTGGCCGACGCGGCGCGCACCCGCGTGAGGACCCACTGCGCGTGACGGGCGCAGGCCTCGTCGCGCTCACCCTCGGCGAGCAGGCGGGTGAGCGCGGCCTGCCGCACGGTGGTCAAGAGGTCGTACGTGGGAGAGAGCCCGCTCTCGCGCAGGCCGACCAGGCTCTTGTGCGCGAGGGACACGATCGCGTCGACGACCTCGTCGCGGCGCAGGCCCTCGCCGCCGGTCACCTCGACGACGGCGTCGAGGTCGACCGGCCCACCGAACACGGCCAGCCGGCGCAGCACCGCGATCTCCGCCGGGCTGCACAGGTCGAGGCTCCACTCGAGCACCGCGGTCAGCGTCGCGTGCCGCGCGGCCCGGCCGCGGCCGAGGGTGCCCGGCACGTCGCCCACTGCGCGCACCCGTTCGAGCAGCGCGCTCGTGCCCAGCGTCGACACGCGCGCGGCGGCGAGCTCGAGCGCGAGCGGCAGCCCGTCGAGAGCGCGGCACAGGTCGGCGACGTCGTCGCGGTTCCGGTCGTCGATGCGGAACGCCGGCTGCACCGCGCGGGAGCGCTCGACGAACAGCTGCACGGCCGGACTCGTGTCCACCGCGGCGGGTGGCGCTCCGAGGTCGGGTGCCGGCAACGGTTGCAGCCGCAGGATCGCTTCGTCCGGCACGGCGAGCGGCTCCCGGCTCGTCACCACGATCCGCAGCCGCGGGCACTCACGGGCCAACGACTCGACGACCTCTGCCACCGCCTCGGCGAGGTGCTCGGCGTTGTCGATGACGATGAGCATCGACGAGGTCATCAGCTGGCGCACGAGCGCGGTCGTCTCCGCGGCGTCGGAACCGATCGCGCGCGCGACCGCGGTGACGACCGAGGCGACCAGCGTCGGCTGCTCGACGTTCGTCGTGCCGGTGGGGTGGACGCCCGCGAGCTCGGCGAGCCAGCTCGCCCGACCGCTCGCGGCGTGCCGGGCCGCGGCTTCCAGCGCGAGCCGCGTCTTGCCCACCCCTCCCGGGCCCGTGATCGTGAGGAGCCCGGGCCGGTCGAGTGCGGTGAGGCACGTGTCGAGCTCGTGTTCGCGGCCGACGAGGCCGGTGCGCAGCGACGGCAGGTTCGACAGGTCGGCGCGCGGCACCCGCGGCGCCCGCAGGTCCGCGCGCCCGTCCGCGCCGCCGAGCGCGTGCAGCTGCACGGGCTCGGGGAAGTCCTTCAGCCAGAAGCTGCCGAGCACCTCGACGAGCACGTCGGGGTCGTCGGCCAGTGCGTTCGCGACCTCGGCCGTGGCGACGATCTGACCGCCGTGCGGTGCGGCGCCCACGCGGGCGGCCTGGTGCAGCGCGAGCGAGACGTAGCCGCGGTCGTCACCCACCTCCGCCGCGCCCGCGTGCAGGCCCATCCGCGCACTGACCCGCGCATGCGCGGGCCAGGGGTGGGCGC
>DASZYF010000183.1:0-17602 GCA_035545535.1 Mycobacteriales bacterium
ATCGGCAGCGTGGGCCGCTCGTCGTTCGTGGAGCTCCAGGCCGCGTGGCAGGGCGACACGTGCGTAGCGCTCTGCGAGACCACGGCCGCGACGGTCTCCGACGACGTCTCGGCTCCGCTGCCCGATGCGCTGCGCGACATCCTCGGGACGCTTCGCCCGTAGGTCACACGGCGACGCGCAGCGCAGCGCTCGTCGTGGGCAGGTGCACGATGTCGCCGCGGGCACGGATCCGCGCCCAGCGCGTGACGTGCGCGCTCGGGAGCGTCGCGGACCAGCGGCCATCCGCACGCACCCGAACGGCCCGGACGAGGATCCAGTGCCCCTTCCGCAGCACCTGCAGCTCGACCCATCGGCCGGCCCACGCGCGGCTGAACGTCGCGGTGACCACCCAGTGCCCCGCGTGGCGGTGCAGCGTGACGTGCGGTAGCACCCAGTGCGCCTTGAGCACCGCCGACGTGGTCGTCGCGCCCGCGGGCGTGCCCGCGTGCGTGGGTGGGATGGTGGCGTGCGTCGAGATCGACGCTGACGTCGGCGCTGACGTCGGCGATGACGGATGCGTCGAGGGAGACGGCGATGGTGCGCTGATCGACGCGCTGGAGCTCGGAGCCGGAGGGGGGACCGACGGCGGCATCGACCCGGGCACCGGGCTTACCGAGGGCGAGGGCAGTGCCGCCGGCGCGTGCGGTGCGTCGGGTGCGCCCGCCGAGGTCGACGACCCGTCATGGAACGCTTCGATCCCGTTGGCGGTCACGACGACGACCAGCCCTTGGGCGACCGCTGGTCCCAGGACGGTGCCGCTGTTGAGTGCGGGCGGGTTCGCGTCCGTCGTCGTCACGCCGAGCTCGGCCCCTGTGGCCTCGTCGAGGATCTCGAGATCGCCGAACACGTCTTCGACCAAAACGCGTCCCTGCGCGACGACGGGCTGCGCGACCGGGTGGTCGAGCGTGCTGCGCCAGTGCACCAGCCCCGTCAGGACGTCCGCTGCGACGAGGTCATCGCCTTCGACCGTGAACGAGGTGTGGTTGTCGGCGGCCGGGAGCACGTCGCTGCGCAGCACGCCGATGGCGTGTCCGTCGTCACGCGAGCGCAACAGGCCATCGCTCGGCAACGGCCGGGCGTCGACGGCGTCCTCGAACACGACGGGCAGCAGCGCCGAGTAGCCGAACGTGCTGACGTTCCAGCTCCAGGTCGGGCGTCCGCTGTCGTAGCGGTCCATGCTCGATGCCGCTCCCGCGAGGTACGCGGTCGTTCCGTCGACCGCAGGCGCGGTTCCGGAGGAGCCCCCGTCGCCCGCCAGGAGCTCGCCGGTCGTCATGTCGTACACCGAGTCGCCCGCGAACAGGTGTCCGGAATCGTCAGCCTGGCCGCCGCAGCAGGGCTTTGTGCTGGTCCAGAGCCGGTGGCCGTCGTCGATCTCGATGCCCTGAGCGCCGGCACTCGTGAACACGACCACGACCCCGTCCCCGGCAACGATCGAGCCGATCCATGAGGAGAACGTCATGGTCGGCCAGAGCGGCTGCCCGGTGGTGGGGTTCACCGCGTGCAGCTGGTTGACCCCGCCGGCGGTGACGTTGGCGTAGAGCACGGCGCCGGGGACGATCAGCGGCTGTCCGACGATGTTCGGTGCGGTGCTGTCGGACCAGGCGGCCGGCAGCGACGAGGTCACGGTGTCGCCGGCACGCCCGTCATGGCGTGCGTCACCTCCGACGTTGGTCCAGCTCGGCCCTCGCACGCCGTTCGTGATGGTCGTCGGTGTGACGGGCGCCGGCGTCGGTGCGGCGACCTTCGGCAGCGCGCTCATCGCCTCGGGTGTGGTGAACGCGTACACGTGCGAACCGATCGGCACTACGAGCACGCCGTCGGCCGACGCCATGCCCGTCGTCGTGGCGTTGCCCCCGTCTAAGTAGTCGAAGCCGGGGACGGGGTAGGAGTAGACGAGGGCGCCGCTCGCGTCGTCGAGCAGATCGATGCGCGGACCGGCCGCGACCGACGCGACGAGACCGTCGACGGTGAGCATCGGACCTCGATAGTCCTTGGCGGCGGAGGACCAGGTCAGTGCCGCCGGATCGCTCTCGGGGCCGCCGGACAGCTGGCCATAACCGCCGATGACGCGCGATCCGTCGAACGCGATCGTGCTGCCCAGAGGGTTCCATCCTGCGAACGCACCCGTCTTCATGTCGGCGATCGTGTTCGTCAGCCACAGGCGCCCGTCGTGTGCCGGTACCGGGGTGGTGCTCGGGCTGGGGTTCGTGGTGATGCTCCACAGCTGCTGCCCGGTCGTCGCCGACCGGCCGACGATCGCGCTGCTCCACTGCGTGCCGACGTAGACGCCGCTCTCGACGGTGACGGGTGCCGACCCCTCAGCTCCGCCGCTCCTCGTGTCCCAGACGACGTGCCCGTCGGTCGCGTCCAGGGCCGTGGCGTCGGGAGCGTAGGAACCGAAGAAGTACACGAGCCCACCGCTCGCGACGGGGCCTCCCCACTGCCACGTGTTCGCTTCGAGGGCTTGGCCCCACAGCTCGGCGCCATCGACGGCGGACCAGGCCACCACCTGGCCCTGCGAGGCGAGGGCGATGATCTCGCCATCCCAGAACGCGGTACCCACGATGGTCGTAGCGGTGGTGCGCTGCCACAGCAGCGAGCCATCGTGGGCGTCGACGGCGCGGATGGTCTGACCACCCCACAGGAAGACCCGGCCGTCGGCGATGAGCGGGTACTGCACGTTCCCGAGCGCGCTCGACAGGTCGAGCGACCACGCGAGCGAGAGGTCCCGCCCGAGCGGCCCCCCGGCGTGCCCGTCATGCGTGGGCCCGCCCTGATAACCCGCGGCCGGAGCCGCGTCGGAGGAGGGCGGCAGCGGTGCGCCGGTCGCCGACGTCGTGCGGACGGCGGTCCCGATGAGGGCGAGGGTGAGCAGCAGCGCCGCGACGGCACGGGACCGCCGCGACGGGCCCCGTCGCGTCACTGACCCAGGGTCGGGAACGCGGGGCCTTTCGGACACCACCCGGCCGGGTCATCCCGATGCCCCCCAGTTCGGGTGGTGTGACCGGATTCGCCCCCCGTCGACACCGCCGAAGGACACGCTGATGCAGGAGAGGGACGGAGGCGACGTGGGCGCGCTACGCCGCGCGGCGACGGCGGTGCTCGCCGGGGCGGCCCTGTGCGCCCTTGGCGTGGCCGGCGCTGCTGCCGCGGCGGCCGTCCCCGGGTCCGGGGCGGCGACACCGACGACCCCCGCCCCGCGCAGCGCGGACGCCTACACCGCCGTCACGCTCACCGATGGTCGGGTGTACGTGCAGCAGTACACGACCTACCAGGCCAGCCGGCCGACGCCGGGCGAGATCTATGACCCGGGCACCTCATCGTGGAGCGACGTCCCGCCTCAGCCGGGTGGCGGGTCGGGTGGCGTGCTCGTCGCGCTGCCGGGAGACCGCGTGCTGTCGATCAGTGCCCAGAGCACCCAGTGCTGTGAGGGAGCCGTCACCGCCGAGCTCGACGTCTCGACGCTGACCTGGAAGCTGCTGTCCGACGATCCGCTGGTTGCGCACGTCGATCGCGCTGTCGTGCTGAACGACGGCGCCGCGCTCACGTTCGGTCCGATGGGCGCTTCCGTCCTCGACCCGTCGACCGGCACGGTCACGGCGGTCTCGACGCCCGCGGGCTATCGGCAGAGCGACCTGTTCGGCGTTGCGCACGGCGCGAGCAGCGCGTACGTGTTCGGCGGCGCGCACGTGCTGCAGCTCGACGACGCGCAGCATGCCCTGACCGAGCTCGACGCCCCCGGCAGCGCCAGCGGGACGGCGTTGGCGCTGCCCGACGGCGAGGTCATGGTGCAGACCGGCGGCGCCGACTCGAGCACCGGCGTGCCGCGACCCACCTCGCTGTTCGACCCGGAGAGCGGGACCTGGCGTCGCGGTGGCCGCCCGCTCTTTGCCCACGGCACCCCGCAGCTCGTGGCCGCCGCTCATGGGCAGGTCCTCATGGCGGGCAGCGGGTACAACGTCACCGCCCCACCGGAGCTGTACGACCCGGCCACCGACCTTTGGTCGCCGATCACGAGCGCGCTGCCGCTCGACGGCGGCACGGCCACGGCGCTGCCGGACGGCCGCGTCGTCCTGGTCGGCGGGCACGACGGCACGCCGACCGTCACCGACGTCATCACCGTCACCCCCGGCGGACCAGACCCGACGAGTGCTCCGTCGCCGCCCGGGCAGCTGAGCCTGTACGCGTCGGCGACGACTGCCCGCCCCTTGCAGACGGTCTCGCTCGGCGGCCGGCTCACCGACCGGGCGAGCAGTGCGCCGCGCGTCGGCGCGCCCGTCGACCTGTGGCGACGGAGCTCGGATGCGACCTCGTCCTGGACGCTCGTCGCGTCGACGACGACCGATTCCCATGGCATGGTCGCGTTCACCGACGTGCCGGACGCTGCGGTCACCTACGTCCTGCGCCACGCCGACGACGGGACCACCGGACCCACCGGCTCGGACCCGGTGGCCGTGGGCCTCGCCGTCGCGCCGACAGTCCCTTCGGCGGCTCGGAACGTCTACGCCGTGCCGCTCGACGGTGCCGCCGACGTGCACTGGGACGCACCCGCCGACGACGGCGGCACGCCGATCGCGGGCTACACGGTGACGTTGAGCGGTAGGACGCAGAACGTCGCACCGACCGCGCGCACGGCCAGCTTCACGGGACTGACCAACGGCAGCACCTACTACGCGACCGTCACACCGGTGAACCTGCTCGGCAACGGCCCGGTCGCTGGCAGCAACACGGTCGTGCCCTCGGCCGGACTGACCGAGCCCGACCACTCGGTGGGCACCGAGGTGTGCGGCAGCCTCCCGATCGGCACGACCACCTGGACGGGGGTGGGCTCGCCCTACTGGGTCTGTCCCCTCGGGATCACAGTTCCGGAAGGAGCGGAGCTCGACGTCGACGGCACCGGTGGCGCCGTGTCCGTCGTCGTCGCGACCTCGAGCTCGTGGGACGCGGGCACGATCGTGGTCGGCGGCACGTTGGCGACCACTGGCACCGTCACCTTCGACGGCGCCGCAGCCGAGCCCGGCGGTTGGCAGGGGATCCGTACCACGTCCGACTGCTGCGCCGACCCCAGCACGTCGCGGACTGCCGTCGTCGACCTCGGCGGCGCCACGACGATCCGGGATGCGACCTTCGCGCTCAACGTGACGCGGGCCGTGCAGCTGGTGCTCGACGGCACGACGATCACGGACACGACCGAACAGGCCGCGTACGTCTCCGACGCGCCGGTGTCGATGACGGACATCGACGTCGAGCGCATCGGTCCCCCGGTGCAGCCGGCCTACCAGGAGACGGGTGGTGGCGTCGAGATCGACGCCACGTCAGGTCAGCGTGTGGTGGTCGTGGGTTCGACGTTCCGCGACATCGCCGGCTCAGGCCTGGACGTCGGCGGCGACGGCGACATCACCGTGCACGACGACTTGTTCGAGCGCGACGGTGTGACAAGCGCTCCCTACGGGGTGGCCGTCCCTCCCGTCGCGATCGCGGGCGAGGGCTACTCCATCGGGCCCGACGGCGACGTCCATGACATCAACGGCGACAGCAACGTCGTCGACGCGATCTGGCTCGGTGGTCTGGTGACGAGCAGCAACTCGTTCGTCCCGTTCACGAACGGCACCACGCCGCACCCGCTCGGCTGGGTCGGGCACGGTGCGTCGTGGGGTCCGGGAGCGACATTGACCATCCCTGCCGGCGCGGCGGTCTATGGATCGTTCGGCGCGCACGGGGGAACCCTCGACGCCAGCGCCGGTGGAGTGCGCTGGACCGGTCTCTCCGATCCCGCGCTCGGGCTGTGCGCAACCGCGATCTACTGCAGCTACGGGCCGGGCAGCATCGGTGCGACCGGTCCGACCTCGCACGTCGTGCTCGCCCACGACGACCTGCTCGGCAGCGTCGGGGGCTACACCGGCGCATCGGTGAGCATCACCGACAGCACGATCGATGTCGGTGGGGGCAACGGCGGCGGTGGCGTCGACGTCGCCGGGACGCTCGACCTCGAACGCACCACCATCCACGACGGCTCGTCCGACGGGGGCAGCTACTACCGGCCCATGTTGCAGACCGGTGGCCCGTCGACCATCCGTGACGTCACCGTCGACGGGTTGACCTACACCGCGACCAACGCATCCCCCCAGCCGCCGGTCGCGGTCGACCTCGGCGGCGGCGCGCATCAGCTCGACGTCAAGGGGCTGACCGTCCAGAACGTCGCCGGGACCGGGGTCACGCTCGAAGCGTCCGAGCCGATAGCCGTGCGCAACGTCGTCATCCGCAACACGACGTGGCCGGCGTCCTACCGGATCGCGAGCGCCGAGCTGGCGCCGGCCGGCCCGGTCGAGCTGCCGACCGGTTCCGGCAACGAGCAGGACGCTGTGGGCCTGAGCGGCACGATCGATGGCTCGTTCACCGTCACGCCGGTCGTCGACCTGCCCATCGACCACCCGCTCGGGACCGAGCTCGTCGACGTCGATGCGACCGGCCCGGGCGCGGTGACGCTGCCGGCCGGGATCGACCCGGTGTCCCAGCTCCGGATGGACGGGGAGTCGTTGCATGTGCAGGCGGGAGCCGACGTGCGCTCCGAGATCAACCCGCTGGCGACCCCGCCAAAGCCGACGACGACACCGACGCTCACGGGCATCTCGTTCACGGCGATGGCCGTCGCCGGCCCACCGACGCTCGACGTGACGATCACGGGGGCGAACGGTGAGGTGCCCATCACGATCGCCACGACGGGGCACGTCACGTCGTTCGCGATGACCGGGAGCAACTGGGCTGCACCCGTCAGCGTCGACGGAGTCGAGAGTGCGACGTTCACCGCCGACACGGGTGACCATCGCTGGAGCATCAGCGGGACGCCGCACATCGACGTCGACACGGTTGCCCTCAGCGGCGCGGCCAGCGGACTCACCGTCGTCGGCCCGCACGGCGATCTCGCCGGTGCCGGACCCGCCGACGACATCGTCGTGCGACATGTCACCGTCGCCGGGAGCGCGCCGCCGGCGCAAGGCTGGAGCTGGCCGGACCAGCCGCGTCCGCCGGTCTTGCTGTGCGGCATCCGCGCCGCCATCGGCCCGGGTGGCGGGATCGATGACCTGCAGGGAGCGGGCAACACGATCGACGCTGTCGGCCTCGAGCACATCACGGCGCTCGGCGGCCTGACC
The DNA here is from genome assembly GCA_035545535.1 of Mycobacteriales bacterium. GTDB lineage: Bacteria > Actinomycetota > Actinomycetes > Mycobacteriales > CAJCIY01 > DASZYF01. The sequence goes on from DASZYF010000183.1 coordinate 7,194, forward strand.
TGGACCTCCATCGTCGACAGCCCGCTGCCGCACCCGCTCGGCGACCTCGAGACCGGGTTCGGCTGCTCGCCCTCTGCCATCGCCACATCCACGACCACCTCGGCCCACCTCAACATGGCGATCGTCGGCGGCACCCTCACCTTCCCGAAGGACGCGGTGGTGAAGGGCGCCGGCGGGATCGTCCTCACCGCGGGAGCGCAGGTCGACGCCACCGCCGGTGGAGCGACGTTCCCCGACGTCACCGACACCGGGACGACACCGGTGTGCGGCCCGCTCGGCGGAGTCATCTACTCGACCAACGACCAGTCGGGTGGCTTCAACACCTGCGGCGGGACGAGCGAAGGCTACGTATCGCTCTACGATGCTCCCGCCTTCGCGCCGGACTTCTCTCCCGGAGGGGGGATGGCGTTCGTTGACGCGTCGCTGCCGGACGTCGTGTCCGTCACCGGAGTCACGCGCAGCCCGGATCACCCGGACGAAGGCCTCTACATCAAGGACTCGGTGCTCGGTGCGGTGCACGCGCTCGACAGCTCCGTCCTCATCGACGGTGCCGGCCTGGGCACCATCGGCATCAGCGGCGGACCGGGCGCGGAGCTCGACGACATCGGGCTGCGCACCACGCCGACGCCGGTGGAGGGCGGTATCGAGGGTGGGTGTGAGTGCGGTGTGATCACCGCGTCCGACGTCGTCGTGCACGTCAACGGCCTCACCGCGGTCGGCGTGCAGAACCCCCTCGAGCTCGACGGCGTCCTCGCCGGCAGCACGGTCGACTGCGCGGACATCGAGGACTCGCCCGCCGAAGGCGGGATCTATGTCAAGAACAACACGGCAGCGGTGACCGTGCGGCACAGCGCGCTCTTCGGCTCAACCAACCTGACGGGTTGGCGTGCCTTTGACCTGCGCAACACCGACTTCTTCAGCACGCCGGCGTACCCGGTCGTCACGGACGACGTGTTCTGGGGACAGCCCGGTGGCCCGGTCGCCGGCCAGATCAGCGGTCCGGACGACGTCACGGTGAGCGACCCGGCGGACGCGACACCGGCGTGCGCGGCGGCCGCGCACGGTCCCGGTGGCGACGGCAGCGGTGTCATCGCGCCGACGCCATCGATGAGGCCCACGCCATCAGGGACGCCGACCCCGTCGCCCAGCGCCTCGCCGTCGCCATCGATATCGCCATCGGCGACGGCACCCTCGGTGACCCCACCGAGCCTGCCCTCGACCGGCCCGTCCTCGCCCGTCCCGGGCGTTACCCGCGCGGCGGTGCCGAACGTGCACGTCGACATCGAGATGCCCGGCACGGTCGTCGCCGGACGGGACCTGCGCGTGAGCGGCGACGTCGTGACAGACGCATCGAGGAGCAGCGTCGGCGTCGTCGTCTACGCCCGTGACCTCGCCACGCACACGCTGACCAGCTCGCCTGCTCGTCCCGATGCCACCGGTCGCTGGGCGGTGGTCCTGCACCCGCTCCACCGAAGCCTCGTGATCGCCGTCGCGACGGTGCAAGGGACCGCCGCCGCATCACCCCTCGACACGGTGACCGTCACCCCAAAGCTCTCCATCGCCGTGGCGCACGTCGCCTCACACCTGCGGGTGCGCGCCATCGCGCAGCCTGTCAGTGCCGGCTTGCTGCTCACGGCCCGGCTCGTCGACAGCCGCGGTCACGTCCTCGCCATCGCGCACGGGCGGACCAACACCTCCGGCGTCGCCGTCATGACCTTGCCCCGGCGAGCGGGCGAGCACATCGTGCGGACCAGCGTCGCCGCCACCCCGAACCTCCTCGCGGCCACGGCGTCGACGTCCACCCCGCGCTGATGGGGGCCTCGGCGACCTCCGGCAGCTGCATGCGCCGGCGCAGGTAGCCCACGACGGTCGTCACGCGACTGCGCCTGTGGGTGTCGGGCGAAGTGCTCCGCGCGTCAGCGCTCGAGGTCCTGCGCCACGTGCACGACCGTCGCGGTGTCCAGCGCGGGCGCGCTGCCTGTGCCCCCGCCGGTCGCGATGACGGTGTAGGCGATGCCGTCGCGCAGGAAGTCCACGCGGGACATGCCGCCGTCGTTGCGGTGCAGCACCTGGCCGGGCGCGCCGTCCACGTCTTGAGGCCCTGCTGCGTACTGGTCCCCGGGAGGAGCGGTGGGCGCATCCAGTGACGCGGACGCGACCGCAGAGATGCGCAGCATCGGCGGATCGACGTTCAGCGTGTTCGCCGAGGGCAGCGCGTAGATCCAGACCCGCACGCCGTACTCGTCGATGTCGTGCCGCACGAGCGTCGCGCCGGCGGGCAGCCAGTCGGGCTTGCCGGTCGTGTCGGTGGCGACGCCGGCGGCCGCCGTGGTCGCGACCGTGTGGAAGCCGGCCGAACCCGTGGCGTTCGCGCTGTGGTGCGGCACGGCGAAGGCGAACGTCGTGCCGATCGCGGCGCCTGACACGACGAACCCGACCGGCACCGACCACCGCACGAACGATGCCGCCGCTGACCTAGCAGTTCGCATAGCCGGCCACCGAGGTCGAGTAGCGGATGTTGGCGACCCACACGTAGTGCCCCAAGCCGAGGCCACCTCCCATGGGAAGGCCCGTGTGGTAGTCGTCGGTGGTCCAGGTGCAGCCGCTCGGGGCGTAGCCCGTGTGCGAGTAGTCGAAGTAGGCGCTGCCGTGCGAGCCGGCGAAGAACATCGACGGGTGCGTGCTGCCGGTCCCCGACAACACGGTCTGAACCGCGGAGTACCAGCTGCCGTCCATGCAGCCGGACTGGTGGCTGCCGCCGCCGGCGACGTTCCACATGTGGTTGATGGCGCCCTGCGTCACCGGCCCGTAGTAGCCGTCGATGGTCCCGCCGGACAGCGCGCCGTCGGCCCAGCCGAGGGTCTGCGCGCCGATGATCTGCCCACCGCTGGTCGCGCCGCAGCTGCCTGCAGCCGGTTGGTCGAACGCCCAGAGGCTCGACTGCGCTGACGCGGGCGGCGACCAGGCCACAACCAACGCGGCGGCCGCCGCGGACGCGAGGACGGTCCGCCGGACGGCGGGGGTGCGTCGGCGAACACAAGAACCACTCATAAGAACCGGCACTATTCCAGCAACTGGTTGAAAGATGCAAGACCGCCGTTCGGGTGGTGTGGCCCGACCCGAGCGGTTCACCGCTTCAGCGCAGCAACGTCTCAGCGCTCGCCGTCGTTCTGTGGCACCGGGGGTGGAACAGCGCGGCGGACGAGCTTGGAGGGCACATGCGCGGGACCGGCGACGCCGCGGTGATCAGCTTCGCGGAGCGGTGCCAACGGCCCACGGTCGATCTCGAGGCCATGCACACCGAGCTGGTGGCGATGGTCGCCTGGGACGGCGCCGAGACGGCTCAGTCGGCAGTGCGCCCGACCGCGGTGCTGGCGGCCCGGCTCACCCGTTCCACTTCCGAAGCCGACGGGAGTGGTGTCGTCGTCCCGCTGCGCGTGATCACCAGCTCGACGAGCAGCCCGTCCGGTCGAACGAAGCCCGCAGAGATGGTTCGGCTGGTGGACGTGATGCCGAACGTCGTGCCGTCGGCCCAGGTGGAGCGCGTCCCGCCACCGAGGTCGGCGGCGAGGTCGGATGCCGTCGACCCGTCCGCGGCCGTGACCGCGATCTGAAGGTCCCGGCCGGCGAGGCGCAGGCTCCGGCCCTTCGCTTTGAACACCGACTGCTCGGTCACCGGGCCCTGCCCGGCGAGGAGCGGCTCGACCGCCGGCCGCAGGGCAGCCAGGATCTCGTCGAGCCGCGTCGGGCTCGGTCCGGGGGTCCCCGGCACGACCGTGCGATGCCCGGCGTCGGAGCGCAGGGCGGTGGTCGCGGTCGCCGCGACGGCGGCGCCGAGCACGACGGCCGCCGCGGCGGCACCCAGGGCGCGGTTGCGCCGCCGAGCGCGGGCGCGGGCCTTCGCGTGGGCGAGCAGCGCGGGCGGTGGCCAGCCGCCCGCGGCGGCCTCCTCGTGGAGCGCGGCGCGCAGCTCGTCGGTGAACTGCTCGATCATCAGCCGTCCTTCCCCGACAGCGGGCCGTCCTCAGCGCGCAGTGCGGTCAGGGCGCGCGAGGTGAGGCTCTTGACCGTGCCGACCGCACAGCCCATGGTCGCGGCGGCCGTCCGTTCGTCAAGGTCGAGGTAGAAGCGCAGGACGACGGCGGCCCGCTGCCGGGCGGGCAGCCGGCGCAGGGCCTCGACCAGGCCGATCCGGGTGGCGACGTGGTCGGTCCGGTCCGGCGTCGAGCGCTCCGGTGCGGAGCGCTCCGGCGCATCGACGAGCGACTCGGGACGGCGCCGGCGACGGCGCGCGCGGTCGATCGCGAGGCGCACCATCGTCCGCCGCACGTAGCCCTCGGGGTCGCGCCCCACCTTCTCCCAGTGCGGCAGGCAGCGGGCGAGCGCTTCCTGCACGAGGTCCTCGGCGTCCTGCGGGTGCCGCACGAGGAGCCGCGCCAGCGCCATGAGCGCAGGTCCCCTGGTGTGGACGAACGCCTCGACCTGCGCGTCCGCGTCCACCTCGGGGGCCTCTTCTACAGCGACCAGCAAGCCAGGATCATCGAACCGCTGGGAATGCGCCACGCGAACGCGTGGTGGCTCCATAATCCTAGACACAAGATCACGCGCCCGGTCCGGCTGGGCGGTGGTCGCTCCTGAGGGGGAGGCATGGCCCGAAAGGTCGTGCAGGTCTGCGACCTGCACCGGGGAGACGCGTCCGCGGACGACGCGCTCGTCATCGTGCTCGAAGGCACCCGTTACCAGCTCGACCTGTGCGCCGACCACCTCGGGCAGGTGCGGCGCACGCTGGCCCCGCTGCTCGACGCGGCGCACGCGGCCCGTCCGGGCGGGGGCTCCCGGCAGGTGGACGGCAGCCGCCGCGCCCGCGCCGCGGAGCGCACCGCCCTGCGCGAGTGGGCTCGCGCGCAGGGGTTCGACGTGCGCGATCGCGGCCGGGTGCCGCGTGAGGCGGTCGAGGCGTACACGGCGTGGCGGGAGTCCGGCGCCACGAGCGCCAAGCCGGCGGCCCGCGCCCGGCGTCGGGCGTCCTGATCGCCGCGTCGCTCCGCTCGGGGCGAGGCGACACTTGCACGATGAATGAGCCACTGGGCGCATAGACTGGTCGTATTCGGGCAGGAGCACGACCTCCTGGCCGTGACCGGATCCGGTCGAACGTCCGAGGGGACCGTCTGAGTTGTCCGCCGACCGCGTGACCGCAGCCGATGCCGCCCACGACCTTGCGAACCTCCTGGCGATCGTCATCGCGCGTGCGGCGCTGATCGCGCGCCAGACGAGCGAGGCGTCGGTGCGAGCGGACGCCGAGGCGATCTGCGTGGTCGCCGAGCAGGCGGCGTCGCTGGCCCGGCGCGCGCTCGCCCCGGCGGACGAGCCGATGGAGGACGAGGAAGAGCTCGGCCCCGTCGTCTTCGACCGCGCCGAGCCGGCCGCGCGCACGGGAGTGCGCGTGCTCGTGGTCGACGACGACCCCACCATCCGGCTCGTGGTCGCGCGGTCGCTCGCGTTCCACGGGTACGAGGACGTGCGCACCGCGGCCGACGCCGACGAGGCGCTCGCGCACCTGTCCGAGCAGCCCGTCGATGTGGTCGTCACCGACGTCCAGATGCCCGGCACGCGCGGTGACGACCTCGCGGCAATGGTCCGCGACATCCATCCCTCGGTGCGGTTCGTCTTCCACACCGGCTCCGGGCCCGTCGAGGTGCCGCCGGGAGCAATCCACCTGTTGAAGCCCGCCTCGTCCGAGGAGCTCGCGCAGGCAGTTGCGGAGGCGATGACATGAACGGCACGCCTGCTGCGGACGGCGCGTCCGAGCGAACCATCCGCGTGCTGCTCATCGACGACCACCGCATGTTCACCGAGAGCATGGCCCGCCTGCTCGCGGACGAGGCCGACATCAGCGTGGTCGGCATCGCCTCGCGCGGGGGCGAGGGCGTCGTGCTGGCCGCACGCGAGCAGCCCGATGTCGTGCTGGTCGATCACCACATGCCCGACGAGGACGGCGTGAGCGTCACCGCCCGCATCAAGGCCGACCATCCCGACACCAAGGTCGTGATGGTCACCGGGTCGGCTGACGATCGCGTCCTGGTGGCGGCGATCGAGGCAGGGTGCTCGGGCTTCATCACCAAGGACCAGGTGGCCGGCGAGATCGCCACCGCCGTCCGGGCGGCGCACGCCGGTGATGCGCTGATCACGCCGACGATGCTCGCCCGCCTGCTCCCGAAGCTGCGCACCACCGAACGGCACGTGGGCTACGACCTCACACCGCGCGAGCTCGAGGTGCTGGACCTGCTCGCGCGCGGCCTGCCGAACAAGGCCATCGCGACGCAGCTGTACCTCAGCGTCAACACCGTGCGCAACCACGTGCAGTCAGTTCTCGCCAAGCTGGACGCGCACTCGAAGCTGGAAGCGGTGTCGACGGCGGTGCGGGCAGGGATCATCGCCTACCCGAAGTGACGGGGCGCGGAGCACCGCGACCGAGACCGCGAGCGCGGCGCCGGCCGCGGTCGCCAGCGTGAGGTGCACGGCCCCGCTCATGCCCGCCGCGACGCCGCCGATCGCGACCGTCGCGCCCTGCGCGACGGTGAGTGCGGCGCCGGCGAACGCGAACGCCCGACCGCGCATCGCCGGGGAGACCGCCGCTCCGAACAGCGCGCGCGTCATGAGGCTCACGGACATGCCGACGCCCGACAGCACGAGCAGTCCGATGACCACGGGCAGCGGGGGCGCCAGGGCGAGCGCGACGAGCGGGATCATCGCCAGCGCGACCCAGCGCAGCAGCCGGCGTGGTGCCGCGCTGGCCGGTCGACGGGCGAGCCAGAGCGCGCTCGCGACGCTGCCGACGGGGTTGGCCAGCATCAGCAGCGCGGTCGTGCCGCCGCCGCGGTGCAGCTCGCGGGCGTAGGGAGCGGCGAGGCCCTCGGGCAGCACGGCCGCCGCGGCGACGGTGCACGCGAGGAGCAGCGGCAGGCGACGGTCAGCCGCCTCCACGACGTGACGGGCACCGTCGGCCGCGTCCCGCACCGCCGTGCGGACGGGCTGAGTGATCCGTTGCCGGTCGTGCTGGAGCGGACGGGCCGCCACGAGCAGCAGCATCAGCAGCGCGCTGATGAGGAACGTGCCGGCATCGAGCACGAGCGCGACGCGGGCGCCGACCACGACGAGCACCGCCCCGCCGGCCGCGAACCCGACGAGCTGCGCGGACTGGTTCGCGATGCGATCCCAGGACAGGAGCGTGAGGTAGCGGGGGCCGGCCAGGTCGGCGACCAGCGCGGCGCGTGCCGCGTCGAACCCCGACTCGAGGAACGCGACCACGCCCACCACGGCCAGGCCGACGCCGAGGGGACAGGCCGGCAGCGCGGGCACGGCGATCAGCAGCGCCCGGGCCATGTCCGCGGCGACCATGATCCGTCGGCGCGGCAGGCGGTCGGCCAGCCCGCCGAGCAACGGACCGCCGACGACGGCGGGCAGCATCGTCAGCGCGTACGCCAACGCCGACAGTGCCGCGGAGTGCGTGCGCTGCAGGACGAGCACGGCCATCGCCAGTCGAGCGAGCTGGTCACCGACCAGCGACACGAACGAGGCGGCGAGCGTCGCGCCGACCTCGCGTCGGCTGCCGGCGGCGGCCGGCTGCGTGCTGTCCAGGGCGGATGTCACTGTCGTCACCTCACCGCGCTCCCACCCGCTGCGCCGGGACGAGCGCGTGACGCATCCGACGCTCGGACACCCAGGTCTCCAGGTCGGCGGCGATGAGCGGCCGGGACATCAGGTAGCCCTGGGCACCGTCGCAGCCGAGCGCGTGCAGATCCGCCAGCTGCTCCTCCGTCTCGACGCCCTCGGCGACGCAGGACAGCCCGAGCCGGTGCGCGAGGTCGATGGTGGCGGCGACGATCGAGCGCGCGTCGTCGCTGTCCGGGAGCTGCGACACGAACGAGCGATCGACCTTGACCTCGTTCACGCGCACCCGGTGCAAGAACGTGAGCGAGGAGTAGCCGGTCCCGAAGTCGTCGACGCTGAGGCCGACGCCGGCCGTGCGCAAGCGCCGCAGCACCGTCTCGACGGTGTCGAGCTCGGTCAGGGCCAGCGTCTCGGTCACCTCGAGGACCAACAGGTGCGCGGGGAGCCCGTAGCGCTGCAGGACGTTGGTGACGGTGTTCGGGAAGCGATCGTCGAGCAGGTTGCGCGCGCTCACGTTCACCGCGACCTGCAGCGGGTTGCCGCGCCGCAGCCAGCCCATCGCGTCCTGCACCGCTCGCTCGAGCACGTGCTCGGTCAACGCGACGATGAGGCTGCTGTGCTCCGCGGCGGGGATGAAGGCGCCGGGCATGAGCAGCCCGCGCACCGGGTGGTGCCAGCGGCACAGCGCCTCCACGCCGTACACGTCACCGGTCGCCACGTCGATCTTGGGCTGGTACTGCAGCTCGATCTCTCCGCGGGGCAGACCGGCCTGCAGCTCGGCGAGCACCGCGAGGCGCTCGATGTTGGTGTCGCGCTGGTCGCGGTTGTACCGCCGCACGACCATCCCGCTGCGCTTCGCCTGGTACATCGCGATGTCGGCGCAGCGCAGGAGGTCATCGACGGTCGTCGCGTCGCTCGGGGCGCTCGCGATGCCGACCGACGCCTCGACCGCCAGCCGCAGCCCGTCGACGCGCACGGGTTCCCGCAGGCGAGCCGCCAGCCGGCGCGCGACGTTGTCGGGTGAGCCGTCGATCGCGCTGTCCGGCACCAGCACCGCGAACTCGTCCCCGCCCAGCCGGGCGACCAGGCTGCCCTCGGGCGCCGCCGCCGCCAGGGTCGCGGCGACCGTGCACAGGAGCGCGTCGCCGGCCGCGTGCCCGAGCGAGTCGTTGACCTCCTTGAAGTGATCGAGGTCGAGCAGCATCAGGACCGCGCGCGTCTCGGTCGCCAGCAGCTGATCGCCGGCCTCCAGCAGCTGGCTGCGGTTGCCCAGCCCGGTGAGCTCGTCGTGCGTCGCACGGTGGTGCAGGTCCTCGGCCGCCGCGGCGAGCGCGTCGGCGTGCTCGACCAGCTCGAGGTGCATCTGCGCGTTCAGCAGCGCCCCGGCCGCCGTCGTCGCCAGGGCCGCGAGGAGCTGCTGCTCCCGTGCCGTGATCGTCGGGCGGTCGACCCGCACGCGCAGGGCTCCGAGGTGCTCGGAGCCGGCGTGCAGCGGAGCGACGAGCAGGGTGCCCCCGTCATCGGGCCGCACGTCGGCGTGCATGCGCAGCGCGTCGGCGTCGTCGGTCGGCAGGCTGGTGGTCCAGCCCTCCGACCGCTCGGGTCCGCCGACGAAGCGCCGCAGGACGGGTGCCAGCACGAGCACCTCTGCACCTCCCGTGCCGAACAGGGCCGCGGCGCGGGTGCAGACGAGCGACAGCAGCTGCTCCACGTCCAGACCGGGCAGGGCGCGGGTCGCCGCGTCGAGGCTCCGCAGCGCGTCGAGCTCATCGGCGTCGACGAGGAAGCGGCGCATCGCCGTGCCGCCCATGACGAGCAGCGCCGGGAGCACCAGCAGCAGCGTGCGGTTGAAGTCCCACGCCGCGAGCAGCACGGCGACGACCGTGATGCTGCCGCCGGCGATCGCGACCCGCGCGACCGATCCGTCGCGGAAGACGCTGAGCGTGCGGCGCCCGGTCGCCCGGGCGACGGCGGCGCTGACGAGCAGGCCGAGCAGGCCGGAGAACACGACCATCGCGAGCGCGAGCCCGGGCCAGTTGCCCGGGCCGGGCCCGTCGACGCCGGCCGCCGCGGCGACGGCGCCCGCCGCGGCGGTGGCGATGGTGGCCGCGGCGACGTTGTACGCGGCCTGGACGGCGCTGCGCTCGCGGCGGCGCACCTCCCAGAAGGCGAGGGCCGGCGTGGTGACGGCGACGACGGCCCAGGCGGGCGCGATGACGAAGCCCAGCAGCAGCCCCACCTCGCCCGCGGCGACGGTGCGCCGGTGGGCGCCGATCCGGACGGTGAGGTTCACGGCGTCACCGGCCAGGGCGAGCGCGAGCACGCACGCGAGCCGCCACGCGGGCACCGGGTGGGTGAATCCGACCACCACGGATAGCGACCACGACGCGGCGGCGGCGCCAATGGCGGCGCGCACCAGGCGGCGCAGGGCCGGGGGAAGGGTGCCGGTCGGGGACATGTGTGGTGCGCAACCTCTCGATGAGCGCGGTGCGGGTCGTGGTGCTGACGAGGCCGCCCGCGCTCGGCGCCCCCCCGGCCGGGCCGCCACGTGGCGGCCGCCCGGCCGGAGGACTAAAGCGCCTGGGGCACAGTGCCGAAGATCTGACCAGCCCGGAGGGGCCGAGCAGATCCGCCTACTGTGCTCACAGAGCGTGGATCAGCCCCACTTCTCGGAGAACGACATCTGAGACCTCCCATCCGGGGTCGTAGGTGCTGTAGCGGTACGGCAACCATGGACC
>DASZYF010000184.1:0-1585 GCA_035545535.1 Mycobacteriales bacterium
CGCGACCGTGGGGACGCCGAGCCGCGCCTCGATCCGCAGTCCGTCCTCGATCGGCCGGCCGAGGCCGGCGTGCATCGCCGCCCGGTCCGCCAGCATCGTCGGCGCCGGGAACCCGGCGATCAGCTCGGCCAGCTCGAGCGCCCGGGTGAGCGCCGCGCCGTCGTCGACCACCTCGTTGGCCAGCCCGATCGCGTGCGCCTCCTCGCTCTCGACCAGCCGTCCGGTGAGGCAGAGCTCGAGCGCTCGGCCCAGGCCGATGACGTGCGGGAGCCGCTGGGTCCCACCGTCGATGAGCGGCACGCCCCAGCGGCGCTCGAGGAACCCGAACCGCCCCCCGCGCCCGACGATGCGCAGGTCGCACCACAGCGCCAGCTCGAACCCGCCGGCGACGGCGTAGCCCTCGACCGCTGCGATCGCCGGCTTGCCCGGCACCCGCCGGGTGAAGCCCATCGGCCCGTCGGCCGACCACACGCGCGGCGCGAGCGATGCGATGTCGGTGAGGTCGGCGCCGGCGCAGAACGTTCCCTGCGCGCCGGTGAGCACGAGCACGGCCGCGGTGTCGTCGGCCTCGAACGCTTGCAGCCCGTCGAGCAGGGCCTGCGCCGTGCGGCCGTCGACGGCGTTGCGCCGCGCCGGCCGGTCGATGGTGAGCACCGCGGCGGCGCCCACCCGTTCGTAGCGGACCTCGTCAACCATGCGCGCAGTCTTGCGGGTCCGCGCGGATGGGGAAGGCTGGGGACATGAGCGAACCCGTCCTGCAGGTCATCCTCGCCAGCACCCGGCCCGGACGCCTCGGAGAGCCCGTCGCCCGCTGGTTCGTGCAGCGCGCCGAGCAGCACGGCGGCTTCACCGTGGAGCTCCTCGACCTCAAGGAGATCGGCCTGCCCATGCTCGACGAGCCCAAGCACCCGATGCTCGGCGAGTACGAGCACGAGCACACCAAGCAGTGGAGCGCGACGATCAGCCGGGGCGATGCCTACGTGCTCGTCATGCCCGAGTACAACCACTCCTTCACCGCACCGCTCAAGAACGCGCTCGACTACCTGAACAAGGAGTGGGCGCACAAGCCGGTGGCGTTCGTGAGCTACGGCGGCGTGGCGGCCGGCACCCGCGCGGCGACGGCGATCAAGAGCGTGGTCACGGCCCTGCGCATGCACCCGCTCTTCGAGGCTGTGCACATCGCCTTCATCCGGACGCTGGTCGAGGACGGCGTGTTCAGGCCGAACCAGATCACCGAGGACGCGGTCAAGCCGATGCTCGACGAGCTGGCGCGCCTCGCCTCCGCACTGCGGCCGCTCCGGTCCGCGTGACATCTCAGTTGTCGGTCGCGCGCAGCTGCGGTAGCCCTGACCGGTGAGCCTGCGCATCGATGCCCTGACGATCGACGCGGCCGACGCGGACCGGCTCGGCCGGTTCTGGGCCGCCGCGCTGGGCTGGACGGTCGAGATCGACGACGACGAGGACACCCTCGTGATCCCGCCCGAGGGCACCGGCGTCCAGCTGCTGCCGCTGAACGTGCCCGAGGCCAAGGTCGCGCAGAACTCGATGCACTTCGACCTCTCGACGACGTCGGTCGAGGACCAGC
>DASZYF010000185.1:0-16454 GCA_035545535.1 Mycobacteriales bacterium
GCGCGCCCGGAAGGTGTCGACCGAACGGCGGCTGATGCCGGCCCGTCCGTCGAGCACGGCGGCGTAGAACGCCGACACCGACCGCGCGTTGCCGACCCCGTCGCCGAAGCCACCCCCGGCGCGCAGAGCCACGAGGCTGCCGCCCATGACCGCGAGGTGGTCGAGGCACCCCCCGCCGTCCTGCGCGATGCACGCCCGACCGGCCAGGGTCTGCGGGTCGCGCGCCACGGCCAGCAGCGCCTCGACCGCGTCTCCGACCGGACCGGGGACGCGGGTGGGCTCGAGCAGGGTGGCCATGCGCGGAACGACAGCGTCGGGCGCGCCGATGCGCAGGTCGAGGCCGAGGGGCCCGGCCAGCTCCTCGTCGAAGAACCGGGCCAGCGGCCGCCCGCTGATCAGCTCCACGAGGGTGCCGGCCAGCCAACCGAACGTCATCACGTGGTAGCCGTGCATCGACCCCGGCGCCCACGCCGGCGCAGCACGGGCGAGGCGGCGCCGGATCTCGGGCAGCCGGTCCCAGCCCGTCCCGTCGAGGCGCAGCAGGTCGCTCCAGCCGGGCACCTCGATGAGGCCCGCCTGGTGGCTGAGCATCTTGCGCACGGTCACGTCAGTGGAGAAGCCCGGCCAGTAGGTCCCCACCTGCTCGTCGGGGTCGAGCAGGCCGCGGTCGTGCAGCAGCGCAAGGCAGGTGGCCACCAGGCCCTTCGTCACCGAGAAGACCGCCGACACGGTGTCGCCGCCCCACGGGCGATCCGGAGCGGCGTCTCCGCACCAGACGTCGACGACCACCTCTCCCCCGTGCGAGACGCAGAACGCCGCGCCGCCCCGGCCCAGATCGTCGCGCCCGTCGCCGAACAGCTGCGCCACCCGCTCCAGACCGGGGGCGGTGAAGCCGTGGACGTCGGACGCGACCGTCGTCACGACGCGCCGACCATGCGCAGCGCCAGTCGGGCGTAGGTCGCCGCGAGCTCCGTGGCCGCGATGTCGGACTGGTAGGGGTACCAGCGAGCCGCGTCGACACCCATCGACGCCAGCGCGATGGCGGTGAGGGCCCGGGGCCCGTCGATCGCGAACAGCGACTGCTCCTCGCCACGGCGCAGGATCTGCTGCATCAGCGACGCCGCGCGGTTGCGGAAGGCCTCGACCTGCGGCAGCACCTCCTTCGGTGCGTGCCGTCCCTCGTGGGTGACCACGAGGGCCAGCCGCGGGAACTCGCAGTGCACCATGACGTGCTCGTGGACCATCGCGCGCAGCTGCTCCCGGGGATCGCTGTCGGCGTCGACCACCGCGGTCATCACGCGGTCGAAGTGCGTCTCGTGGCCGAGCATCACCAGGGCGACGAGCATCGCCTCCTTCGAGGCGAAGTGGTTGTAGAGGCTGGCCGACTGCATGCCGACCACCGAGGCGATGTCCCGGATCGAGCTCCCGGCATAGCCGTTGTCGGCGAAGAGCTCAAGGCAGCCCTGCAAGACCTTGCGCTGGCCCGCGGTCAGATCGGCGGCCTCGGGGAGCGCCAGCGGGTCGAGGTCAGCCCGCCACCGCCCCTTGCTCACGGCCTCACCCGTGGGGACGGGAGCGAGGGTCGGAACGGCCACCATGATGGTCATCTTCCTGAGCGGACCAAGCGCCAACGATCGATAGTTCGGATCGTAGCATCGCCTGTGATCCTTGACATCACAGGACATCGGCCGATAAACACTCTGTTTACGATCGATCGATCGTAGTCGAGGAGGACTCCCGATGATCGGCCAGCGACGCACGCTCCGGCGCGCCCGGGCGGCCCTGGTCGGCATCGTCGCGGTCGCGCTCGCGTCCTGCGGGACCACCGTGCGGCACCACCAGGTCGCCGCCGGCATCGAGCAGAGCCCCGCCGGCGACCTGGGGACCCCCGGCGCGGTTGCGAGCGGCACGAGCGGCCCGGCCGCGACGTCCACCTCCGGCGGGCCCTCCTCGACGGGCGACGCCGGCGCGACCGCCGCCGCGACCGGCGGAACGGCGACCGGCACCACCACCACGGTCACGACCGGCACCGGCACAACGACGACCACGAGGCCAGGCGCGTCCGCGGGCGCCACGACCGCACCCAAGGGCACCGCCGCGACCCGCGCGCCGAGCACGGCCGCGAGCGTCCCGAGCAAGCGCACCTCCGCCACGAAGGCCGCGTCGGGGACGCCGGTGCAGATCGGCTTCGGCTACTTCAGCGACATCGGCGCCTACTCCGCCTCGTTCGGTGGCTCGGCGGACGCCGGCGACGAGAAGACCGAGATCCAGACCGCGGTCGACTACGTCAACGCGCACGGTGGCCTCGACGGCCACCCGATCCAGCCGGTCTGGGCGGCCATCCAGCTCACGAGCCCGCAGCCCTACTCCACCGAAGAAGCGTCGATCTGCAGCACGTGGACCCAGGACAACCACGTGGTCATGGGGATCTTCGTCGGCGCGGCGATCGAGAACACCCTGGCCACGTGCCTCAACAACGCGGGCGTCGCCTTCATGTCGGGCGGCGGCTACCTCCGCGACAAGACCGACTACCAGAACCTTCCCAACGTCGTCGCTCCCATCGAGGTCAGCACCGAGGTGTGGGAGTCCGCGCTGCTGAACTACCTGCTCGAAAGCGGCTGGCTCACCAGCAAGGACAAGGTGGGTGTGCTCGTGCCGTTCAACGAGGCCGCCGGCCCGCGCACCTTCAACAACGTCATCGTCCCGACGCTCAAGGCCAAGGGCATCGCTGTCACGAGCTACGAGGTCGACTACGCATCTTCGACCCCCGGTCTCTCGGACGAGGAGTCCCAGGTCTCGCAGGCCGAGCTGCACGCCCGCGCCGACGGCGTCACCAAGGTGCTCTTCCTCAAGGGCGGCACCGCCGGGCTGTTCATGAAGGACGCCGACGCCCAGGGGTACGTCCCGAAGTACGCGGTCTCCTCCGTGGACTCCCCCGAGGGTCTGATCGGCGCCCCGGCCCGCCAGCTCGCCGGCTCGGTGGGCATCGGCTGGCAGCCCGGCTTCGACGTCCCGACCTACGGCAAGACCGACTACGACTCCAACCCGACCCGCAGGCTCTGCAAGACGACGATCGAGAAGCCCTCC
This sequence comes from Mycobacteriales bacterium, assembly GCA_035545535.1. GTDB lineage: Bacteria > Actinomycetota > Actinomycetes > Mycobacteriales > CAJCIY01 > DASZYF01. The sequence goes on from DASZYF010000185.1 coordinate 3,088, forward strand.
GGCCAGGAGACCGGCGAGCTCTCCGAGTCGGCGGCGATCCTTCAGTGCGACGCCGTCCTCGCGCTCCAGGCGGCCGTCGACAAGGCCCACGCGGCGACGATCACCGGCGCGACCGTCATCCAGGGGTTCAACGAGCTCGGCAGCTCCTACACCGACGCGTTCACGCTGCCGAGCACGACGTTCGGACCGACGCGGCACGCCGGCGACGCGACGTTCCGCCCGCTGGCCTGGTCCACCGCGTGCACCTGCTACGCCTACAGCGGTCCCGCCGCCGGCTTCTAGCGGCCGCGCGAACACATCCGAAGGGACCGACCATGCCCACCATCGAGCGTCCAGGCGCGTCGATCCACTGGCAGGACGCGGGCGACGGAACTCCGCTGCTGCTCATCATGGGGCTGCGCTACAGCAGCGCCATGTGGTACCCCGTCATCCCGTCCCACGCGGCGGAGCACCGCGTCGTCTGGTTCGACAACCAGGGCACCGGCAAGAGCGGAGCGCGCAGCACCACCACGGTCAGCGAGATGGCCGACGACGCGCTCGCCGTCCTCGACGCGGCCGGTGTCGAGTCGGCCCACGTGTACGGCGTGTCCATGGGCGGCGGCATCGCGATGGAGCTGGCACTGCGGGCCCCGGACCGCGTGCGCTCCCTCATCCTCGGCTGCACGGCGATCAAGACCGAGGTCGTGCCCGCGCTGTCCGACCTCCAGGTCCGGATCCTCAAGAGCACGCCCGGACCGATCAAGCGGCTCGTGGCGAAGCGCGGATACGGCTCCGCCGCGCCGGCCGAGGCCGTGCGCCGCGACCTCGCCATGCTCAGCAAGGACCCCTTCACCTGGGAGGGTGTCGTCGCCCAGCAGCGGGCGGTCGCCGCCTACTCCACGGACGCGTCCCTCGTCGCCGGGATCGACGTCCCGGTGCTCGTCGTGCACGGCACCGAGGACAAGACGGTCCCCTATGCGGCGGGCCAGCACATCGCCGCGACGATCCCCGGCGCCCGGCTGGTGACCATCGAGGGCGCCGGCCACAACTACTTCGTCGCCGGCGGCGAGCAAGCCAACCGGGAGACGCTCGCCTTCCTCGCCCGCATCGACGCGACCGCGCCCGCGGCCGCCAGCCCGTGAGGCGCACGGCCGTCGCCGTCGCCCTCGCCGCGATCGCCTGCGGGCTCACCGGGTGCAGCGGGCTGCAGTTCGTGGAGGACCAGCGCCTGAGCTTCACCAGCCCGGCCGACAGCAAGCTCACCCAGCTGCCCGTGACGCTGTCGTGGACCATGAAGGACTTCGCCACGACCGGGTCCGGAGCCGGTTCGTTCGCGGTGTTCATCGACCGCGCCCCGATCAAGGTCGGCCACAACATCCGCTCCGTGCTGGCGAAGAACGTCGCGTTCTCCGAGCAGCAGCTCGAGCAGCAGAACGTCTACGTCACCAAGGACACGAAGGTCGTGCTGACCCTCGTCCCGCGCATCCGCTACGACAAGGCTGTTCGGCAGCGCCACACCGCGACCGTCATCCTGCTCGACGACGACGGCACCCGTCGCACCGAGAGCGCGTGGATCCGGAGCTTCGACCTCGACGCGAAGGGCAGCGCGTCATGACCACGGCGCTGGAGCGCTTCTCCCCGGAGGAGATCACGTCCGGCGGCCGCGTCGCCGACGATCGCCGTCAGCGCGCCCGCCACGCGCTCGGGGTCGCCGGCGGTCAGGACAGCGCCGCGCCCCTGCGCTCGGAGCTCAGGCGCCACCGCCTGACGATGTACCCGACGGTGGCGCTCGGCCTGCTCGGCTTCGTCGACGTCTTCCAGGGAGACGCCCTCACCGTCGTCAGCCCCGAGGTCGGCGCCGCGCTCGGGGTCGGCGTCGGCGCCGTGGGCGCCGCCCGCGCGCTGCAGTTCCTCGCCCAGGCGGTCGCCCCGCTCCCGATGGCCGCGCTGGCCCAGGCGCGGGGCAAGCGCGCCCTGCTCTGCCTCGTGACGGCGATCGCCTGGAGCCTCATCACGCTCTCCACGGGCTTCGTGACGTCGCTGGTCGCGCTGATCTTCATCCTCATCGCCGACGGCCTGTCGACCGGGTCCGTCCTCGCGCTGCACGCCCCGTTGCTGGCCGACACCTACCCGCCCTCCGTGCGGGTGCGCACGCAGTCGGTCTACGTCGCCGTCGCCACGGTCGGCCACATCGCCGCGCCGTTGCTGGTCGCGCTGCTCTCCGGGGTCTTCCACCTGACGTGGCGCGGCGACTTCCTCGGCATGGGCCTGCTGTCGACGGCGGTCTCGCTCGTCGCCATCGGCGTGCAGGACCCCGGGCCGGGGCGCTTCGACACCGAGCTGCTCCACCAGGCGGTCGCGCACGAGGACGGCCAGCGCGAAGAGGCCCACAACGCGGGCCTCGGCTTCTTCGAGATCCTGCGCCGGCTGATGCTCATCCCGACGATCCAGCGGCTCATGGTCGGCTTCCTGGTCTTCGGCATGCTGCTGATCCCGTTCCTCACGTTCCTCTCGAGCTTCCTCGCGGACCGCTGGCACCTCACCGTCGCCGGTCGCGGACTGGTGATCGGCGCGGGCTACGGCCTCGCCGTCGTCGGCCTGTTCATCTACGGCGCGGTGGCCGAGAACGACTTCGCGAAGGACCCCGCGCGCGTGGTGCGGCGCGTCGGGAACGCGGTCATCCTCTGCGTCGTCTTCATCGCGCTCGGGGGCACGTCGCCGTTCTTCTACCCGATGGTCGTGCTGATGGGGCTCGGCCTGCTCTGCGTGGGCATCACCGGCCCCGGGCTCAACTCCGTGACCCAGTCGATCGTCGACTCGCGGCAGCGTCCGCACGTCGCCGCGCTGGCCGGGCTCTTCCTCGCCGTCGGCGCGCTCCTCGGCGTCCTGCTGCTCTCCGGCGTCGCCCAGGAGTACGGCATCACCGGCTCGATCATCTCGCTGCTGATCCCCGGCATCCCCGCCGGTCTGATCATCCGGTCGGCCAGCAAGCTGGTCGACCGCGACATCGAGCGCATGGTCGACTCCATCATCGAGGAGGAGGACCTCGCGGCCTTCAAGGCGGGCGGCGGACGACCCCCGATGCTCACCGCGAAGGGCGTGAACTTCTCCTACGGCCAGCTGCAGGTGCTCTTCGACGTCGACTTCACCGTCGACGAGGGCGAGATGGTCGCGCTGCTGGGGACCAACGGCGCCGGCAAGTCGACGCTGCTCAAGGTCATCTCCGGCATCGGCCTGCCGTCCTCCGGCACGGTGCGCCTGCTCGGCGACGACATCACCTACCTCGACGCCGAGCGCCGGGTGAAGCTCGGCATCACCCAGATCCCCGGCGGCCGGTCCGTCTTCGGACGGCTGACGGTCATCGAGAACCTCCGGGGCTTCGGCTACACCCTCGGCGCCGACCGACGCCGGGTCGACGACGCGATCGACGCGTGCCTCTCGGCGTTCCCCCGCCTGGAGGAGCGCAAGACGTCGCTGGGCGCCACGTTGTCCGGTGGCGAGCAGCAGATGCTCGGCCTGTGCAAGGCGCTGATCCTGCAACCCAAGCTGCTGCTGATCGACGAGCTCTCCCTCGGTCTCGCCCCCGTCATCGTCGGCCAGCTGCTCGACCTCGTGCGCCGCATCAACGCCGAGGGGACGGCCGTGGTCCTGGTCGAGCAGTCGGTCAACATCGCGCTCTCGCTCGTCAACCACGCCTACTTCATGGAGAAGGGGCAGATGCGCTTCGACGGGCCCGCCCACGACCTGCTCGGGCGGGACGACCTCCTCCGGGCGGTGTTCCTCGAAGGCGCCACCAAGGGGCAGAAGGCCGGCAAGCGATGACCCGGAGCACTGCCCTCAAGCGCGGCGCCGTCGTGGCGGCGGTGCTGCTCATCGCGTTCGTCACCCTGCGCTGGATCCTGCCCGACACGCTCACGGTCGACGGCACGACCGACGGCCGGTGGCAGTCCCCACCGGCCATCCTGCTCAAGGGCGTCATCGTGGGCATGACCTACGGACTGCTCGGCGTAGGTCTCGTCCTGATCTACCGCAGCAACCGCATCATCAACTTCGCCCACGGCAACATCGGCGCCTTCGGTTCGGTCATCTTCGTCCTGCTGGTGCGCGAGGCACACCTTCCCTACTGGCTCGGGTTGGTCCCCGCACTTGTCGGCGCCGGCCTCGTCGGCGCCGCCTCCGAGAGCGCCGTGATCCGACGCCTGCGCAAGGCGCCACTGGTCATGAGCGTCGTCGCGACCCTCGGCATCGGACAGTTCCTCGACCTGATGGGTCTGGTGCTCGACCCGAGCACCGGGCAGGGCACTGTGTTCCCCCAGCCCCCGGGCCTGCCCAGCTTCCAGGTGGGCGCGCTGCTGGTCACGCCGTCCTACTTCGCGATGCTGGTCTTCAGCCCGGTCATCGTCGTCGCCCTCGGCGCCTTCCTGCGCTACTCCCGCTTCGGCGTCGGGCTGCGCTGCGCGGCGGACAACCCGGAGGCCGCCCGCATGGCCGGCATCTTCGCCAGCCGGATGTCGACGCTTGCCTGGGCCCTCGGCGGGGCGATCGCCTGCCTGACCGCCATCTTCACCGCGCCGACGCAGACCTCGGCCGCCGGCAGCTTCGGACCGTCGCTGCTCGAGGTGGCTCTGGCCGCCGCGGTGATCGCCCGCATGGAGAGCCTGCCGATCACGTTGGTGGCCGGCGTCGGCATCGGTCTCATCGAGCAGCTGCTCCAGTGGAACTACCCCAAGTCCGGCTTCTACAGCGTGATCCTGTTCGGCCTGATCGTGGGTGCGCTGCTGCTGCAGAAGCAGCGCACCGGCCGGGCCGAGGCCAAGGGCTCCTGGGCGGCGGTGCAGGCGCTCCCGCCGCTGCCGGTCGAGCTGCGCCAGATCTGGATCGTGCGCAACCTCGGCCGCATCGGCGGCGTGGTGCTCGTCGCCCTGCTCGCGCTGCTGCCCTCGGTCATCAGCAGCGCCGACGCGGTCCAGATGAGCGCGATCTTCGCCTTCGTGATCGTCGGCCTGTCCGCCGGCGTGATCACCGGCTTGGCGGGCCAGCTCTCGCTCGGCCAGTTCGGCATCGCCGCAGTGGGAGCGGTCGCGAGCTACGAGGTGGCGGTGCGCACCGGCGACTACTACCTGTCGTTCCTCTACGCCGGCGCCGCGGCCGCCGTGGTCTCGGTGCTCATCGGGCTGCCCGCCCTGCGCGTCAAAGGCCTGTTGCTGACGGTCACGACGCTGTCGTTCTCCCTGGTCGTCCAGCGGTGGCTGCTGGGTCAGCACTGGAGCTTCGGCACCGGCGTGGTGCCCGGCAGCCCGAAGGTCTTCGGACAGGTGCTCTCGCTCAGCAAGCACTACTACTACTTCGCGCTCGCCCTCGCCGTCGCGAGCTTCGTCCTGGCCGGCAACGTCCGCCGCGGCGGGATCGGCCGCCTGTTCATCGCCGTGCGCGACAACGAGGACAACGCGCGCGCCTTCACCGTCCCCGCGGCGCGCGTCAAGGTGCAGGGCTTCGCCATCGCCGGCTTCCTCGCCGGCATCGGCGGAGCCGTCTACGCCCACTCGTTGCCGGAGGTGAACTCCGAGTCCTTCAGCGCCGACTTCAGCACCAAGATCATCGTGATGGCCGTCATCGGCGGGCTCGGGCTGCTGTCGGGCCCGCTGCTCGGAGCGCTCCTGGTGTTCGCGCTGCCGACCTTCGTCACGCTGGGCTCGCTCGGGCTCGCCGGCACTGCGCTCGGCCAGCTGCTGATCATCATGTACCTGCCGGGCGGGCTCGGGAGCCTGGTGCAGCCGGCGCGGGACCGCGTGATGAAGGTGCTCGCGAAGCGGTTCTCCTCGATCGACGTCGACGCCGCCTTCCTGGCCGAGTCCAGCAGCGGCGCTGCCGAGTCGGCGGTGAGCGCAGCCACGACGATGCCCGCGTTCGTCGCTCCTAACCGGCCGGCGACGAAGCGCCGCGTCCCGGCGCTCGAGGCGGCGGGGCTGGTCAAGTCCTTCGGCGGTGTGCGCGCCGTCCGGGGTGTCGACCTCGCCGTGCACCCGGGCGAGATCCTCGGCCTCATCGGACCCAACGGGGCCGGCAAGACCACCACCTTCGAGCTCCTGACGGGCTTCACCGCGCTCGACGCCGGCACCGTGCGCCTCGCCGGCGCCGATGTCACCGACCTCGGACCCGAGGCGCGCGGGCAGCGCGGCCTCATCCGCAGCTTCCAGGACGCCGCGCTGTTCCCGACGCTCACCGTCCTCGACTGCGTCACGCTCGCGCTCGAGCGCAACGACCCGGCGCGGTTCCTCCCGGCCCTCGCCGGCCTCCGCCGCCAGGACCGGCGCAAGGACGAGCGGGCCCGCGAGCTCGTTGCCTGGATGGGCCTGGACCGCTACCGCTCAGCCCAGGTCCAGTCGCTGTCCACCGGCACACGGCGCATCACCGAGATCGCGTGCCTCGTCGGGCTCAACCCCTCGATCCTGCTCCTCGACGAGCCGTGCGCCGGCGTGGCCCAGAAGGAGACCGAGGCCCTGGCCGAGCTCCTCCTGACGCTGAAGAAGGACCTCGACCTGACCCTCATGATCATCGAGCACGACATCCCGATGATCATGGGGATGTCGGACCGCATCATCTGCATGGCCGACGGCGAGATCATCGCCGAGGGCGGTCCCGACGTCGTGCGCAACGACCCGAAGGTCGTCGAGTCCTACCTCGGCGCCAGCAGCACTGCGATCGAGCGCTCGGGGCTCCTCCCCGCGCCCGTCCCGGCCAAGCCGGCCCCCCCGCGCACACCCGCCCTGGCTAGGAGCGCCACATGACCAGCATCGACGGACCGCGTTCGACCTCCCGGCTGCCCAAGCCGGTCCGGGCGCTCCTCGCCCGGCCGCGCGTCTGGACGTGGGCCGGGCTCCTCGTGGTCGCCGTCGGGATCGTGCTCATCACGATCGGCTGGGGCGACGTCGCCGGCACCGAGGTGGTCGGCGACCAGCTGCCGTACCTCATGAGCGCCGGCCTCGGCGGGCTCGCCGCTGTCTGCATCGGGATCACGATCGTGGCCATCGATGCCAAGCTGAGCGACGCCGCGGCGCGCCAGGCGCAGGCCGCCGAGCTCCGTGAGGCGCTCGCCGAGCTCGCCGCGCTCGAGGCGAGCGCGCGGTGAGGAAGAACCCCATGCGGGCGGCGCTGGTGACCGGCGGGTCCATCGCGCTCGTCGGCATCATCGCCATCGCTCTCGGGAAGCGCATCGTCGCACGCACCGAGACGGTCTCCGACCAGCTCCCCGCGCTCGTCAGCGGTGGCCTGGGCGGGCTCGCGCTGGTGATCATCGGCTGCGTCGTGACCTACGTGCAGGTCGGGCGGGTCCTCGCCCAGCGCGAACGCGAGTCCCAGGCCGGGGTGATCGACGACGCGCTCGCGCTGGCCGACATGAAGCGGGCGCGCCTCGAGGCGGAAGCAGCGGCCGCCGCCGAACCCGCCCGAACGGCCCGGCGGACCACCCGCACGGGGAGCGCTCGCCCGCGCGCGACCAAGCCCCGGCGCGCGGCGTGAGGCGCACGTCCGCTCTCGTCGTCGCGGCAGTCATCGTCGCGACTCCCGTGACCGCGTACGCGGTGACCCGGCCCGCGCAGGGCCCCGCGGTGTCGGCGCCGGTGACGCTCGGCATCGAGTCGTGGTACGACCTGTCCTCGACGTGCGTCTCGACGGGCGTGTGCGTCTCGCCCAACATGTTCCTCCCGAAGGGCACGCTGCACGTGTCGGTCAGCGCCGGTGCGCTGAGCACGCTCACCGCTCTGCAGATCCCGGCCACCGCGGTGCCGCGAGGCTCCACGGTGACCGGCGGCACGCTCAAGGTGCCGCTGGACACCCTGTCCGCGGGCAACGGCTCCGCCACTCCCGAGCTCTCCCACGTCGAGATCTGCCCGACGACCGAACAGATCACCGCGAACGCCGGCGGCACCGCTCCCGCGCCCACCGGCAACTGCTCGGTCAAGGCCCTCGCGACGATCGTCGGGACCCCGGCCACGGAGCTGGACTTCGACCTCACACCGATCGCCGCCGCACTCAGCACCCCCGGGACCAACCTCGTGCTGACCGCCGCGGACATCGGGACGCAGTCCGACACCTGGCACGTCGTCTTCTCCTCCAACGACCGCACCTCCCCGCCGACCGCACCGCCGTCGCTGTCGCTGACCTACATCCCCGGCCGGCCGGCGACCGCGGCGCAGCCGGGCGCGGACGGCGGCATCGGCGGCCCGCTGGGGGCGGCACCGGCCAAGCCGACGAAGAAGCCGCCGTCCACCGTCCCCGCCGCGACGCAACCCGCTCCGGGGCCGGGCCCCGCGGTCGCGATCCCGCCCGCGGTGCCGCCGGCCGCCGACACCGCGAACCCGCCCGTCACCGCGCCGTCGGTCGCTGCGCCGCCGTCGTCCGCTGCGGGAGCGCCGGCTGGCACAGATGCGGGCGCGAACGGCGCCGACGCGCCGGTGGTGCTCGGGGGTCACGGCACCCTGGCGGCCGAGTCCCGACGGACCTACGACTACCCCGCCGTCTTCCTCCTGCCGTTCCTCCTCGGCATCGGCATCTTCGGCATCGGTCGTCACCTGACGCGTCCCGTGCCCGGCCCGGACGACGTCGAGCCCGCGCCGGCGCGATGAGCGCGAGACCGCGCCCGCAACGCGACGAGCTGCCCGCGCCCTCTCCCGCCCGGCCCGTACTCCATCGGGTCCACCGGCGCTCCGTGCGACCGGCGACCCTTGCGGTCGACCTGGGGGGAACCCGGGTCAAGTGGGGGGTGCTGCGCGACGGCTCGCTCGTCGAACCCATGCAGGTGCGAGCGGCCCCACATGATCTCGACGATGCTCTGCTCATGCTCGGCGAGCTGATCGGGCGCTGCGGGGCCGACGCGGTGGCGGTGGCGACCCCCGGCAACGTCGATGCCGCCGGCCGCGTCATCAGCCTGCCCGGCAAGCACCGCGGCCTCGAGGGCTTCGCGCTCGCCGGCTGGCTCCGCGAGCGCGTTGCCGATGCCGTCGTGGTCAACGACGCACTCGCGTACGCGCTCGGCGAGGCATCCGCCGGCGACGTGGGGCCGGTGCTCGTCGTCACCGTCGGGACGGGGATCGGCACCGCCGTCGTGGAGGTAGCGGGGCCGGTGGTTTCCTCGCCGTTCGGCAACGGCGTGCTCGGTGGAGCAGCCGCGCTGTCCGACGACGATCCCCGCTACCTCGACACGAGCGGCAAGCCCGGCACGTTCGAGGCCGGCTGCCGCGCCCAGCGCATCGTCGACTACGCCCACGATGCCGGGCTCGCCGCGGAGACCGTGCCGCACGTGTTCGACGCGTGGCGCCGTGGCGACCCGCGGGCGCACTCGGCGCTGACGCGCTACCGCGGTCTCCTGGCCCGTGGTCTGGCGAGCCTCGCCACGGCGCACGGCGCGGGGACCGTCGTCCTCGGCGGGGGTCCGGCGCTGCCCGACGGGCCGTTGTGGGTGGGGTTGGGCACGCTGCTAAGGGAACGGCTCTGGCCCGGACATGCGGTGAAGCTGCGGGCGGCCGCGCACGGCGACGCGGCGGCTCTGATCGGCCTCGACCGCCTGCTGCGGCGGCGGCCGTGACGCAGCGGTCCCGGCAGGAGCGGGGCGAGGCGACGGGACGTGGCGGCACCGGTGTCCGCCGCTCCCGACCGCGCGAGACGCACCCGGCAGTCACGCGGTGACCGCGATCCCGTTCGCCCTGGACGACGCACGGGCGCGGATCGGTGGTGCACTCGGACTGCCGGCCGGCAGGTACGGCTCGGTGATGAGCCGGTTGTCCACGCGTTCGCTGGCGCAGGTCCACGACCCGGAGCTCCGGCTCGTCGCGACCAGCACCTCCGGCGTCCGCCTCGAGCTCCGGACCGACGCCGAGCGCCTCGAGCTCGAGCTGCTCCCCACCCAGCTGCAGGTGCTCGACCGGCCACCCACGAAGCTCTCGCTCGACCTGGTCGTCGACGGCCACGTGACCCGGCAGATCGAGCTGCCCGCGGCCGCGCGCATCTGGGTAAGGGCGCCCGGCGAGGTCGAGCTCATCGACCACCCTCCGGTCACGGTGCCGGTCGACGACCTCGGACCGGGCGTGAAGGACCTGCAGGTGTGGTTCCCGCACAACGGGTTCACCGAGCTGGTCGCCGTGCACGTCCCCGACGACGCCACGCTCGTGCCGGTCCGGACCGGCCGGCCCCGCTGGGTGCACTACGGCAGCTCGATCAGCCACTGCGTCGAAGCACGCCGACCCACCGACACCTGGCCGGCGACCGTCGCGCGGCGGCACGACCTGGACCTGATCAACCTCGGCCTGGCCGGCCACTGCCAGCTCGACCAGATGGTCGCGCGCGACATCCGTGACGCGGCGCCCGACCTCGTCAGCCTCAAGATCGGCGTCAACGTGGTCAACCACGACACGTTCCGCGAGCGCACGTTCGTGCCGGCGCTGCACGGCTTCCTCGACACGCTGCGTGAGGGACTGCCCGACACCCCGGTCCTCGTCCTCACCCCGATCATCTGCCCGCCGGCCGAGGACCACGCGGGTCCGACGCTGCTCGCGGCGGACGGCACGTTCCGCACGGTGGAGCGATCGGAGGAGCTCTCCCGCGGAGCCCTGTCACTCGGCCGCATCCGCGAGCTCATCGCTACCGTCGTCTCGACGCGCGTCGCCGCGGGTGATGCGCACCTGGCGCTCGGCGACGGCCTGGAGCTGTTCGGACCGGAGGACGTGGGGGACCTGCACGACGCGCTCCACCCGACCGCCGACGGCTACCTGCGGATCGCGGAGCGGTTCTCGTCCCTCGCCTTCGGTCCGTCGGGGTGCTGGGCGGGCCTGGACCGCGGTGAGGCCTCCTGACCTACGGCAGCGCGAGCGGGCGCGGCGCGGTCCGGTACGTGGCGACGAACAGGTCCGCGCCGGGCCGGAGCCCGCGGACCTCGATGTCGCAGCTCTCGCCGGGCCGGAGGTCCACGTAGTTGGTCGAGAACCGCGCGCCGACCTGCCCGGCCGTGAGGCGGGTCAGGTAGCAGTAGCCGTCCGCCGACACCCGCACGAGCGCGCGGTCCTCGTCGCGGTCGATGACCTCGCCCGTCGCGACCCCGTCGGCCACCGGCAGGTCCTTCAAGCGCCCCCCGAAGCGGCGGTTGTCCGGCACCCGCCGCGCGGCCTCACTCACCCAGGCGACCCAGTCGGACGGCACGTCCCGCCGGTAGCTCCACACCGGCGCGCTCGACCACGGCTCCGCGCGCACGCGCACGTCGTCACGGACCAGTGACGGGCCGTCGAGCGGCCCCAGGGTGACGGTCAGCTCGAGCGTGACCGGCTCGATCGCGGAGCTGGTCACCCACAACGCCAGGCCGTCGGGGCCCGGCGCGAACGTCGCGATGACGGGCTGGAACGCGCGCTGCAGGAAGTAGTAGCCGGCCTTGGGCACGAGGTCGTAGTCGATGACGGACCAGCTCAGCCCCGGCCAGCTGTCGTTGAGCTGCCACACCAGCGTGCCGCCGCAGTGGGGCTGCCGGCGGCGGTAGTGCTCGACACCGTGCTTGAGGCCCTCCGCCTGGCACGCCATGCTAACGTCGACGTACGCCGCGAGATCGCTGGGCAGCCCCGCCTCGTGCTCGATGAGGGCGAAGCCCTTGTCCTTGGGCGTGTCCTTGATGCGATGCAGCAGTGCGGGCGCATCGAGCGACGAGCCGGCGCTCAGATCGCTCCACCTTCGCAACGTCGACAGCTCCGGCGAGGCATGGATCCCGAGCTCGCTGATGAAGCGTCCGCGGTCGTGGTCGAAGCGATGCCAGTGCACCTGCTCGCCGCGACTGGCGAACTCGGTCGGTCCGCCGGCACCGACGTCGTTGCCGTGCCACACCTCCCATGCATGCCGGTCGCCGTCGTGCGTGCCGTTGAGCAGCTCATCGTCCCGCTCGCCCCACGGGCTGCCCGGCCAGTACGGCCGATCCGGGTCGAGGCGCTCCACCACGGCGGGAAGGACCTCGTTGAACAGCTCCCACCCACGACCGCGCGGCAGCCGCACGCCATTGACGATCTCGTGGATGGCCTGCACCTCGTTCTCCCCGCACCACAGCGCGAGGCTCGGGTGGTGCCGGAGGCGGCGTACCTGGTGGTCGGCCTCGAGCGCGGTCTCCCGCGCCAGCTCACCATCAGGGTCGGGGTAGTCGTAGCAGGCGAACATGAAGTCCTGCCAGACAAGAACTCCCAGCTCGTCGCACGCTTCGTAGAACGTGTCGGAGCCGTAGACCCCGCCACCCCACACCCGCAGCATCGTCATGCCACCGTCGCGCGCGAGCTGCACCAGATCCCGTTCGGTCGACTCCTCCACGGAGCCGACCAGCATCGACGGCGGCACCCAGCAGGCCCCCCGCATGAACGTCGGGCGGCCGTTCAGGACGAAGCGGAAGTCGCGGCCGCCTTCGACGTCGTTCGGGCTCCGGTCCAGCTCGAGGGTGCGGATCCCGTGCCGCAGCGTCGTGGCGCCGTTCGCATCGCCGTCGACCGCGATGACGACGGTGTAGAGGGCGGGATCGCCGAGGTCGTGGGTCCACCACAGCTCGATCTCGCGGAGCTCGAGCTCGATCGCGACGCGCGGCCCGCCGACGTGCTGGTCGAGCAGGACCCGACCGGATGGTGACCGCACCTCGACCCGCGCATCACCGCTGACGTCAGCGGAGATCGCGAGCGTGCACCGGCGGGCGTGGACATCGATGTCGCGCGATCGGATCACGACGTCCCGGACGGCCGGTGACGGCGCGTTCACGACGACCGGTGCGCTGACGCCGCGCGACGGCAGGCACAGCGCGAAGTCCCAGCCCCACGAGAACGTGGCCTTCCGCAGCTGCGGACGGCCGGCGCGCACGGTCAGCTCGTCCTCCGGCAGCGGTGGATCGTCCGGTCGCACGACCGTCTGGCGCGCCTTCACCACCTCGATCTCCCGGGCCGCGAGGGCGTCGCTCAGCACTGCGGGCAACGGCGGCGGGAACCGGACGATCAGCTCGTTGCTGGCCGCGAAGGTGGCGCGGAAGGTGTGGGGGCGGTGCTGGTTGCGAGCGCGTCCGAGCGACGTGCCGTTCCACGAGAGCTCGGCCACTCCGTCCAGACCTGCGCAGTGCAGGATCGCCGGGGCCCCGGCCTCCCCCTCGAACCGGGCGCGGTACCACCAGGTCGCGCGCTCGACCCAGCCCACCGCGTCCTCGTTCTCCGCTTCGTAGGGGTGCTCGAGGAGCCCCGCGGCGAGCAACGACTCGTGGACACCGCCCGGGACGACCGCCGGCAGCCACACGGCATCCGGACCGGGGACGTCGCCCGAGGTCCACGTGAGGTCGAAGCCCAGCGCCGCGCTCGATCCCGGATCGCTCTGCATCCCTGTGAACGTACGGGCGG
>DASZYF010000186.1:0-11833 GCA_035545535.1 Mycobacteriales bacterium
CGCGAGAACCAGCCCGGACGATCACTGCCGATGCGCACGAGTCCCGGGCCGCGCTCGTACATGGCGAGACGCGCTCCGGGGATGTGGAACGGGTAGTCCCGGAACACGTACACGTAGCCGTCGGTGACGAGCACGATCCGATGGAAGTAGAAGCTCACGAGCGAGATCCCGCTCTCCAGCAGGGAGCCGACCGTCGGGATGAGCTTCGCGATGTCCTCCACCAGGCCGAAGATCAGCATGGTCGCCAGGTTGTTGAACGTGAACGCGACCGCAACGCCTTCTTCGTTGACGTGCGCCCGGCGCGCGATCCGGCTCGCCATCCGCTGGTTGTAGCGGGTGACGTCGGTTCGCCCAGCCCGACGGCCGGGCGGAGCAGCGGGGGCGGCCATGGGCCCGAAGGTAGCGAAGCTCACGAACGGTTCGGGGCAACACCGCCGTATCTAGGTGCGGGCGAGGACGCACAGCGCCGAGATGACCTTTGCCGGGCCGAGCACGTGGGAACAGTCGACCCGACGTCAGACAACGAGGAGGCAGCCGTGACCACCGCGTACTCCAGTCCAACACCTACGCGCGCCAACGCGCCGGGGCGGACCGTCAGCATCGTCGGGATCGTCCTCGGGGCACTCGGCCTGCTGTTCTCGCTGCTCCTCGGGCTTCCCGGCCTCATCTGCAGCATCGTCGGAGCCGCGAAGGGGAACCGCCTCGGCTACATCGGCATCGTCGTCTCGATCGCGTGCACCGCGGCCGGAATGGCCATCGGCATGGCCCTGGTGCACCGCTAGGCCCATCGGCCGCCGCGTTCATGCGCGGCGGCCGATGAGTTCCGGCCGCACCCGCCGTCTGCCCCGCACAAGACTGGCGAGCCGGAGGTGCCGACGTGCGCAAGGTCGTGGTGTACGAGCTGCTGTCGCTGGACGGCGTGGCCGAGGACCCGGACGAGTTCATGGACTGGGACGACGGCGTCGAGGCCGACCTCACCGAGCTCATCGCGGCGCAGGACGCGGTGATCCTCGGCCGGCGCAGCTACGACGAGTGGGCAGCGTTCTGGCCCACCAGCGACATCGAGCCGTTCGCCGGCTTCATCAACGGCGTCGCCAAGCACGTCGCAACCTCGACGCCGTTCACGCGGGAGTGGGCGAGAACGACCGTGATCGACGGCGACCCCGTCGACTACGTGCGCACGCTGAAGAGCCAGGACGGCGGGGACATCGGCGTGCACGCGAGCATCACCCTCGCCCGTGACCTCATCGCCGCGGGCGTCGTGGACGAGCTCGCCGTCGTGATCGCACCCGTGATCCGAGGGACCAAGCGCCGGCTGCTCGACGGGCTCGAGAAGACGAAGCTCACGCTGCTCCGCTCGACGACGTCCGAGCGCGGCAACCTGATCGCGCGCTACCGCCTCGGCGACTAGAGCGACGGGAGGACGGTGAAGCCTTCGGCGAGCCGTCCCTCGGGAAGGCCCGCGCCCTGGGCCACGGTGCCGAGCCAGCCCTTCAGCAGGTCGTCGAGGTGGCCGTCGCCGTTGGCGAACTGCGACGCATGCCGCTTCAGGCCGGCGAGCTTGCGGTCGTAGACGTCGGTCACGTCGACGGCGTGCTGCGCGTTCGGGTTCGGGCCGGCCATGATCCAGATCTCGCGCGCGGTCCAGGCGCCGAGGCCTTCCTTCGCGAGCTCGGGAAACGTGAACGGGTTGCGCGCGTCCGGGTAGACGGCGTCGATGCAGGCCCCGCCCGCCGCGCGGTGGTCCGGGTGCCCGCCGTAGACGGAGGTGTAGTTGCGGTCCGGTGACTGGGTGATCACGACGTCGGGCTTCACCTTGCGGATCACCCGCGCGATGTCGCGGCGCAGCTTGAGGCTCTCCTCGACCATGCCGTCGGGATAGCCGAGCCAGTGCAGCTCGGACACGCCGACCTGCGCCGCCGCTTCGGTCTGCTCGCGCCGGCGGATCCCGCCGATCGCGGACCGCGGGACGCTGGGGTCGAACCCGCCGGCGTCGCCGTCGGTCACGAGGCAGTAGGCCACCGGGACGCCGCGGTCGGTGAACGTCGCCACCGTGCCGGACGCCGCGAAGTCGACGTCGTCGGGGTGGGCCACGACCACCAGGACCTGCTTGATCTCTTCGTCCGCGAGCACCACGCCGTCCAACCTATGCGAGAGCTGTCACCGGTCGAACGTACGATCGAGCCCTTCCCCTCCCCGGCTGCCGACCTGAAGGGCATCGTGTGACTGTGAGCCTGTTCGACGAGCTGTCGGCACCTGCCGTCCTCGCCGACGCTCCGGTGGCCCCGCGGATGACCGAGGAGTCGCTGCTGGCGGGGCTGAACCCCCAGCAGCGCGAGGCCGTCGTGCACGAAGGCGGGCCGCTGCTCGTCGTCGCCGGCGCCGGCTCCGGCAAGACGCGCGTGCTCGTGCACCGCATCGGCTGGGTGATCTCGCAGCGCAAGACCCCGCCCGGCGCCATCCTCGCGATCACGTTCACCAACAAGGCCGCGGGGGAGATGAAGGAGCGCGTCGCGGCGCTCGTCGGGCCGCGCGCGCGGGCGATGTGGGTCATGACGTTCCACAGCGCGTGCGTGCGCATCCTGCGCGAGCAGGCGAGCCGGCTCGGGCGCAAGGCATCGTTCTCGATCTACGACCAGTCCGACAGCCTGCGACTCGTCACCGCGGTCATCCGCGACCTCGACATCGACCCGAAGCGCTACACGCCGCGCTTCGTCGCCGCGGAGATCAGCAACCTCAAGAACGAGCTGGTCGACCCGGAGGAGGCCGCCACCCGCGCCGACGACGACCGCAAGCGCCGCGTCGCGGAGTGCTACCGCGAGTACCAGCGCCGCCTGCTCGCCGCGAACGCCTACGACTTCGACGACCTGATCATGGAGACCGGCTCCATGCTGCAGGCGTTCCCGGACATCGCCGAGCACTACCGCCGCCGGTTCCGTCACGTGCTCGTCGACGAGTACCAGGACACCAACCACGCGCAGTACCAGCTCGTGCGTGCCATCGTCGGCTCCGAGGAGACCGGCGTCCCGCTCGAGGAGCGCTCCGAGCTGTGCGTCGTCGGCGACGCCGACCAGTCGATCTACGCCTTCCGCGGCGCCGACATCCGCAACATCGTCGAGTTCGAGCGCGACTACCCGGACGCCACGGTCGTGCTGCTCGAGCAGAACTACCGCTCCACGCAGACGATCCTGTCCGCGGCCAACGCCGTCATCGACAAGAACCCGGACCGCAAGCCCAAGCGGCTGTGGTCCGAGCTCGGCGACGGCGATCCGATCCTCGGCCACGTCGCGGAGAACCAGCACGACGAAGCCGCGTTCGTCGCGCAGGAGATCGACAAGCTCGTCGACACCGGCGACTACCGCTACGCCGACGTCGCCGTCTTCTACCGGACCAACGCGCAGTCGCGCGTGTTCGAAGACGTGTTCATGCGGGTCGGCATGCCGTACCGCGTCGTCGGCGGTCAGCGCTTCTACGACCGCAAGGAGATCCGGGACGCCGTCGCCTACCTGCGCGTCGTCGCGAACCCCGCGGACACGGTGTCGATGGAGCGCATCATCAACACCCCTCGCCGCGGCCTCGGCGACAAGGGCGAGGAGCTGCTCCGCACGTACGCGGACCGCGAGCGCCAGCCGTTGTCGTGGGCTGTCGATCACGCGGGCGACGTGCCCGGGCTGGCACCGCGCGTCGTGCGCGCGATGGACGAGCTGTCCGCCCTCCTCAACGAGGCGCGCGGCGCCGACCTCGCGCCGAGCGATGCGCTGGAGATGCTGCTCGACCGCAGTGGCTATCGCGCCGAGCTGCAGCAGTCCGAGGACCTGCAGGCGGAAGGACGCCTGGAGAACCTCGACGAGCTCGTGAGCGTCGTGCGCGAGTTCGAGGAGCGCGTCGGTGCGGGGGAGGCGACCGTCGCCGCGTTCCTCGAGCAGGTCTCCTTGATCGCGGACGCGGACGACATCCCCGATGACGACGGCAACAGCGGTGTCGTCACGCTCATGACGCTGCACAACGCTAAGGGCCTTGAGTTCCCGGTGGTCTTCCTGTCCGGGCTCGAGGACGGCGTGTTCCCGCACATGCGCACCTTCGGCGATGAGCGCGAGATGCAGGAGGAGCGGCGCCTCGCCTACGTCGGCCTCACCCGCGCGCAGAAGCGGCTGTTCATCTCACGGGCCCTGTCCCGCACGTACTTCGGGCAGCGGCAGGCGTTCCCGCCGTCGCGCTTCCTCGACGAGGTGCCTGCCAACCTCATCGACTGGCAGGGCCTGCCCGAGCCCGCGATGAGCTCGCAGGCGCGGCGCATACAGGCAGGTCTGCCGCGCACCAAGCCGAGCGCCGGCCTGCGCCCGGTCGTCGCGCTCGAGGTCGGCGACCGCGTCTCGCACGACACGTTCGGCCTCGGCACGGTCGTCGCGGTCAGCGGCGAGGGCGATCGGGCCCGCGCGAAGGTTGACTTCGGTGGCGACTACGGGTCCAAGGAGCTGCTGCTCCGCTACGCGCCGGTCGAGAAGATCTGATCGCTGCTGGGACGCAGGCCGTCGAGGATCCGTTGCACCAGCGCGTCGACCTCGGCCCGTGCCGCCAGGGCATCGTCGGCCTCCGCGACGTAGAACACCGACTCCGACAGCGCGCCCGTGAGCATGAGCGACAGCGGCCGCAGCGGTTGCCGGTCGATGACGCCCGCGACCATCGCCTTGCGCAACGCACCGCGCAGAGCCGTCCCGCCGTGCTGGGTCTCGATGCGCCGCACCTCCTCCCAGCCGAGCACCGCGCGCGCGTCGTTCAGGACGATGCGGCGCACGGCCGGATCGAGCTGCGCGTCGACGAGCCGGCGGCAGCCGTCGACGAGCGCCGTCCACGGATCGCGGCCCATGAAGACCTCGGCGACGCGGTCGGAGATCTCGCGCTTCACCTGCTCATAGACCTCGGCGAACAGCTCGGACTTGCCACCGAAGTGGTGGTACAGCGCGCCCTTGGTGACGCCCGCCTGCGCGACGACGTCCTCGGTGAGGGTGGCGCCGTAGCCCTTCTCACCGAACTGCTCGCGGGCCGCGTCGAGCAGCGCTGCGCGGGTCTCGTCGCCCGATCGCTGACTTCTTCGGTCTGGGGTCTTGACGGCCATACCGAAAGTATGCACTATTCCGTACTGCGGGTACGGAACAAGCCGTACCCACGGTATGGATGAGGGGGGCGTCATGCCCAAGTACGTGATCGAGCGGACCCTGCCGGGCGCCGGCAAGCTGTCGGCCGACGAGCTGCAGGCCATCTCGGCGAAGTCGAACCAGGTCCTGGCCGACCTCGGCCCGGACATCCGGTGGCTGCAGAGCTACGTGACCGAGGACAAGATCTACTGCGTCTACGTCGCGCCGGACCCGGACATCATCTTCGAGCACGCCAAGTGCGGCGGGTTCCCGGCCGACTCCGTCAGCAAGGTCTCGACGGTCATCGACCCGTCGACCGGCGAGGCCGCCTGACCCAGGTCGTCGCAACTGGTCCAACCAGTTCTTGACAACTGGTTGGACCAGTTGCACGCTGGGCCCGTGAGCACGGACGCCCGCCCCACGGTCTCGGCGACGGTGCACGACCGGCTGCGGGCCGAGATCCTGTCCGGCCGCCTCGGCGTCGGAGACCCCATCCCGTCCGAGCGGGCGCTCGCCGAGCAGCACTCGGTCAACCGGCACGCGGTCCGGGAGGCCGTGAAGCGGCTGCAGCAGGCCGGGCTCGTGGCGGTGAGCCAGGGCGGCGCCACGGTGGTGCGCGACTGGCGCCGCACCGCCGGCCTGGACCTCCTCGGCTCCTGGCCCTTGCTCGCCGCGGACAGCGGTGACGGCGTGATCCTGCGGGACGCCCTCGAGATGCGGGCCAGCATCGGCATCGACGTGGTGCGCCGCTGCGCACAGCGCGCCGGCGCCGTCGAGCGTGCGGAGGTCGCGGTCCGTGCGGCGGCACTGGCACCCGACGTCGTCGGCGACCTCGAGGGCACGCACGAGCGCTACATCGCGTTCTGGGACGCCGTCATCGACGGAGCCGACAACCTCGCCTACCGGCTCGCCTACAACTCGCTCATCGGCGCCGTCGGTGAGATCGGCGCCGGTGCCGCGCACCTGTTCGCCCGCGAGATGGCCGACGTGACCACGTTCGAGGCCCTGACCACCGCCGTCGTCGAAGGCGACGCGGAGGCGGCCGCGCGGGCGGCCGATGCGCTGCTCAGCCCCACCGCGAACGAAGCAGGTGCCGCGTGAACAACATCATCCTGTACGCCTCGCCGCTGTTCGTGATCTCGGTGCTGCTCGAGGTGTGGCTGTTCAAGAAGGACGGTGCTGCCCAGTCGGCTGCTCAGTCGGCTGTCCAGCCGGACGCATCCGAGCGGCGGTGGCTCGGCTACAACGGCCGGGACTCGCGCACGAGCATGGCGATGGGCTTCGGCAGCCTCTTCACCAGCTTCGGCTGGGAGCTGCTGTTCCTGCTGATGGCCACCGGCCTCTACAGCCTCACGCCGCTGCGCATCCCGCCGCACGCGTGGTGGTGCTGGGTGCTGCTGCTGTTCGCCGAGGACCTCTCGTACTACTGGTACCACCGCGTGGGCCACGAGGTCCGGCTGTTCTGGGCCAGCCACGTCGTGCACCACTCGAGCCAGCGCTACAACCTCTCCACCGCGCTGCGGCAGACGTGGGTGCCGCTCACGCAGTTCCCGTTCTGGCTGTGGCTGCCGCTGCTCGGCTTCAAGCCGTGGACGATCCTCGTGCAGCAGTCGGTGAACCTGCTGTACCAGTTCTGGCTGCACACCGAGCGCATCGACAAGCTGCCCCGCTGGTTCGAGTACGTCATGAACACGCCGAGCCACCATCGCGTGCACCACGGCACGCAGCCGCAGTACCTCGACCGCAACTATGCCGGCATCTTCATCCTCTGGGACCGCCTGTTCCGCTCCTTCGAGCCCGAAGGTGAGCGCGTCGTCTACGGGCTGACGAAGAACATCAAGACCGACAACCCGCTGCGCGTCGCGTTCGGCGAGTACGCCGCGCTGTTCGGCGACGTCCGCCGCGCCAAGCGGTTCCGCGACAAGGTCGGCCACCTCATGCACGGCCCCGCGTGGCAGCCCGCCGTCTGATCCACCCGTCGTTCACGTCGTTCGGCGACACTGCGTGATGTGACCTGCTGCCACCCGACGCGCCGGCAGGTCCTGCGGCTCGCCTCGGCGTCGGCGGCGATGACCGGTCTCCTGCCGTTCCTGGAACGCGACCGCGCGCAGGCCGCCGGGGTCGTGGTGCCGATGAACCTCGAGCTCGTCACGCTGACCGAGACGAGCTTCGTCGTCACCTGGTACACCGCGCAGCCGAGCATCGACGGCACGCGCCTCGCGCCCATGCCGAGCGACACCGTGCTGATGCTCGGGACATCGCCGACGAACCTGCGCACGGTCATCGACCGGCCGGACGCGACGCCGTACCACTACGCCGAGGTCACCGGCCTCGAGCCGGGCCAGACGTACTACTACGCGGCGCTGTCCGGCGGCGTCCCCGCGGTGCCGTCGGTGTTCGCAAGCGGCAACGTGGTCGGTACGTCCGTGCTCGACCGTGCGAACCTCTCCGGCCCGTTCGTCGTCACCACCCCGCAGCCGCCCCCCGGTGAGCACCTGTTCTCCGTCGCGCTGGCCAACGACGTGCACATGGGTGAGACGGTCGCCGGCCTCATCGCCACCGAGCCGGTGGTCGGAGGGATCCCGCCGGGCTTCAGCCAGGTGCCCGGAGAGCCGCCCTACCCGCTCGTGATGGCGCAGGCGATGGTCGCCGACGCGCGTGCGCGCGGCGCGGACGCGCTGCTCGTAGCCGGCGACGTCACCGCGGAGGCGGCCGTCGTCGATGTCGCGCATGCGCACGAGACGCTCGGCGCGTTCGGCGTCTACGAGCGCGACTGGCACGTCACCCGCGGCAACCACGACCGCGTGCACACCGGCAAGCCGGACACGTTCAAGGCCGGCTTCTTCGCCGACGAGCACACCTGGTTCTCGCGCGACCTGTTCGGGATGCGCGTCATCGGGCTCGACACCTACGACAAGGTGGGCAACGGCGGTGACAACGGCATGCTGTCGGCCGCGCAGGAGTCCTGGTTCGACGCCGAGCTCGCGAAGGACCGTGACGTGCCGACCCTCGTGTTCGGCCACCACCCGATCACCCTCGAGTCGACCCTCGTCAACGTGAACGCGGTGCGCTTCGACCTGCAGCCGCAGCAGGCTCTGCGCGTCGAGCAGCAGTACGCGAAGACGCCCGGGGTGTTCCTGCACCACGCGGGCCACACGCACCGCACCAAGCGCACTGTCGGCACGACCGCGACCGATGTCGTGTTCCAGGAGGTGTCGTCGACCAAGGAGTACCCGGGCGGCTTCACGATGCTGCGCGTGTTCACCGGCGGGTACGCGCTGAACTACTACAAGACGCGCAGCGACCTCGCGCGCGAGTGGAGCGAGCGCACGCGTCAGGAGGACTTCACCGCGTACCCGTACTACGTGCTCGGCACGACCTCCGATCGCAACCACGTCGTGAAGCGCGATCTCTCCGGGCTGCGCAAGCCATCGACGCCCGCGACATCGACATCCATGACATCGACGCCACCACGTCGCCATCGGGGCGCGGGCGGCGGGGCGCCGGCCGTCAGCGAGCCGGGCGGAGCGCTCGCCGCGACCGGCCTCCCGGCGGCGGCGGCGCTGGCGGCCGGTGGTCTCGCCGCGGCGGGGGCACTTCTCACCAGATGTTCAGGATCCGGACGCTGACACGGACGAGCGCCGGTTCTACCGTCCGCCCATGATCAGGTTGCGTGCCCTTGCCCCTGTCGTGCTCGCCACCGCCGCCGCGGTGACCGCCTCCACCGCCACGGCGGCGCCGTCGCACAGCGCGGCCGCCAAGCCGATCCCGGTCAAGACCGGTTACCCGGCCGTGACCGACACGGCGTGGGTGGGGCAGGAGATCGCGTCCGCACGCACGGCCGACGGCGTGCTCCACGTCGTCTGGATCCAAGGCTCGAACGGCTCGACCATCCACGAGGACCGCTTCTCGCCCGCCGGGAAGCTGCTCGGCACCTCGACGGTGGCCACCGGGTGGGACGGCAACGGCGGCCTCGCGCTCGTCGTGCAGGCCGACGGCTCGCTCCGGCTGCTCGTGGCGGGTGGGTACCAGCCGAACCTCCCGCCGTCGCAGTCCGGGGTCAACAGCTTCACCGCGCCGGCGACCGGGCAGACGTGGACGCGCGACACCTCGGCCATCTGGGGCGGCACCCTCGGCGACGACTCCGGCCAGCTCGGCGCGGTCGAGGTGAACGGCACGCTCGTGAGCTCCTACGCGGCCGCCGGCGGCGTGCGCGTCCACGTCGGGCTCGGCCCGGACGACCCGAACCACCCCGACCCGGTCTACGGCACCGACCTCGGTGGTGCCACGCTCAGCGAGGACGCGAAGACGCAAGCGGTGGTGCTCTCAGCGGTGACCATCGCCGGCAACGGCGGCACGTTCGTGCAGCAGGTCTACCCGACGCCCGGCGCCCAGCAGGTCATCCCGTCGGGGCTGTCCGCCCGATCGTCGGGCGGCACGGCCCGCACCGCCGGACCCGGGGTGTACGTCGCCTACGCGACCAGCAGCTCCAACGCGGTGCGCCTCGCGCGCTACGGCGGGGGCAGCATCGCCATCACCGCCGGCCCGCACGTCATGGCGACCGCCTGCGCCGGGCCCGACGGCCGCGTCTGGGTCGTCTGGGGCAACGACAACGACGGGCTGTTCGCGACGCGCACGAACAAGGCCGTGACCAGGATCGAGCCGGTCCAGCACTTCCTGCCGCCCAAGGACAACCTGGGCGTCGGCGAGACCTGGTGCGCGGGTGACCTCGGGCCGGTGGACGTCTTCCCGATCCTCGCGATCGGCGCGGCCCGCGGCGTCTACCACCTGCACACGGTGCCGCGGCTGACGGTGACGTTGTCGGTCGGCCCCAAGGGGAAGAACGGCAAGCGCACCGTCACGGTGCACGTCACCGACGCCGGCGACCCGGTGAAGGGCGCGACCGTGGGCTCCGGCCCGCAGAGCAAGAAGACCAACGGCTCCGGGGTCGCCAAGCTCACGCTCGGGCCGGGCAAGCACACGATCTCCGCGCTGGCCCCGACCTACGCGAAGGCGAGCGTCTCCGTCACCCTCGGGTGACGGGGGTCAGCTCGCGGAGGAGGCGGCGCGCTTCTTGCGGGCGGTGCTCGCCGCGGCCGGCTTCTGCTCGTGACGGGTTGACGCGAGCGACGTGACGCCGGCCGTGACCGTGCAGCCGTCGTGGTCGAGGTGCGCCAGGGTCGCGACGATCTCGCGGACGACGCGGGCGTTCATCGGCAGCGACAGGTGGCCGGCGCCGCGCAGGAAGACGTTGCGCGCGTTGAGGTCCGGGTGGTCGATGCGCGCATTGCGCTGCGGGACGACGAACGTGTCGAGGTCGCTCCACACGGCGACGAAGCGCGTGTCGATCGGGCGGCACGGCTCCTCGAGCGCCTGGTAGATCGCGCTGCCCGGGAGCAGCTGCTTGCCGAGGAACGTCGGGTAGATCCGCGCGACCTTCGAGCCCGCGTGCGGCGAGCCGAGCGTGATCAGCGTGTGCACGCGCGCATCGCCGTTCATCTTCTGCACGTACCAGCGGGCGACGAGCCCGCCGAGCGAGTGGCCGATGACGTGCACCCGTTCGAAGCCGGTCTCCTCGCAGAGCCGCTCCACCGCCTGCGCGAGGCGCAGCGCGGCGGTCTCCACGTCGTGGGTGCGGACGCTGTAGGAGTGGCAGACGACCTTGCCGAAGCCGCGGCGGCGGAGCTGGCGCTTGAGCGGGCCGAAGATCGAGCGGTTGTCGAGGAGACCGTGCACGAGCACGATCGGCGTGCCCGCCGCCTCGACGTCGCCGATGAGCAGGCCGCGGGTGACCGGCGGCAGATGGTCGAGGCGCGTCACGTCGCGCGGCTCGCTGTTCTTGTCGCGCGGCTTGGTCGCGCCGAACGCGTAGGTGGCGATGTGGGCCGCGGTCCAGGCGGCCTCGAAGGCGGCGCCCCCGATGCCCTGCGGGGTGAGCAGCGCCTGGCGCCCCCGGCGGGCCGAGCTCCGGGCCGCGCTGATCCGCGCGCGGGGTGCCGCTGCCATCTCGTTCTCCTCGACGTCTAGCTCCGCCCGCGCGGGAAAGCGCTTGCTACTGGCCAGTTACCCGGTTCCGCACGCTAGCAAGCAACCCGGGCGTCACCGCCATAGCCCCCGCGTGTCATCCGGGGCCGGGTGCGGGATCCATCGGGACCGGTCCGCCCCAGCGCCGCATCCGCGCCTCGTGCCGTTCCGCGCCGTCCTGCGCGGTGAGCAGGGCGAGCCAGCCCCGGACCGTCGGCGCGACGTCGTCCGGAGTGACCCACCCGTCACAGACCCGGTCGAGGTCCTCCGGGCGCACCGACATCGCGGCGGCCGCGTCCTGCGCGCTCATCCGCAGCGCGGCGGCCGCGCCTTCGGGGATCAGCGCCGCGAAGTAGGACTCGGGGGCGCGCAGCAGCGCGTCGCAGACCAGCGCGGCGAGCGCGCCGCCCGACCCGCCCTCGCCGAGGAGCAGGCCGAGCGTGGGGGAGCGGCAGGCGAGCACGGCGGCGAACGCATCGCCGATCGCAGCGGCCAGCCGGTCGGCCTCGCTCGCCGGGCGTGGGTCGGCGCCCGGGGTGTCGACGAGCGTGACCAGCGGCAGGCCCCAGCGGTCGGCCAGTTCGGCGGCGCGGGTCAGCAGCCGGTAGGCGTCGGGCGTCGGGTTGCCGTGCTGGCGCGCGGCGAGCGCGACGCCGACGACCCCGCGGCCGCCG
>DASZYF010000187.1:0-11626 GCA_035545535.1 Mycobacteriales bacterium
GCCGGGCCCGCACGTCGTCCCGGCCGACGAAGGTGGTGCTGGCCAGGGCGCTGATGAGCGCGGGCGGCAGCGGCACCGCGCCGCCGCTGCGCGGCGCCCACTGCACGCGGTGCGTCCGCACCGGGGACGAGAGGCCCTTGAGCTCGAGGTCGCCGACGAGCTGGGTCGGGGTGCCCGCGTCGCGGCCGAGCAGCGTGACCAGCTCCGTCGCGAGGATCTCGCCGCCCTGCGCGGCCGCGCACAGCCGCGCCGCCTCGACCACGGCGGTGCCGAAGTAGTCGCCCTGGTCCTCGCGCCACACGACGTCGCCGGCGCTCATGCCGATGCGGACCTCGAGCGCCTTCTCGGGCTCGCGCGCGCTGTGGTCGGTGATGCCCTGCTGGACCTCGATGGCGGCCGCGATCGCATCGCGGGCCGCGTCGAAGGCGAGCATCTGGCCGTCGCCGAGGCTCTTCACGACGCGGCCGTTGTGGGCGGCGACCGCGTCGGCGATGAGGTCGTCGTGGACCATGCGGACAGCGCGGGTCGCGTCGCCCCCCAGGCGGGCGAGCATCTCGGTGGACGCCACGATGTCGGTGAAGACGACGGTCGCCGTCACGGACGCGGGCGCCGCGCCGGCACCGGTCACCCGCCCAAGGGTACGGATCGGACGGTTCGGGCGACATCCGGCGTTCCCGGGAGGCCGCGTCCGCCCGGATCCCGCCCGCGGGGCCTCTACGCTCGCGCCGTGCCTGCACCCACTGCCGAGAACCCCCTGCGCGTCGCTGTCGTCGGGGCAGGCCCCGCCGGCATCTACACCGCGGACGCGCTCAGCGCCCAGACCGACGTGCCCGTCGTGGTGGACGTGCTCGACCGCCTGCCCACCCCCTACGGGCTGGTGCGCTACGGCGTCGCGCCGGACCACCTGAAGATGAAGAACGTCGCCGCCGCCCTGCACAAGGTGCTCGAGCGGCCCGGCGTGCGCTTCCTCGGCAACGTCGAGGTGGGGCAGGACGTGCACACCGCCGACCTCGACCAGCGCTACGACGCGATCGTCTGGTCCTACGGCGCCTCCACCGACCGGCGGCTGGGGATCGAGGGCGAGGACCTCGCCGGCAGCACCTCGGCGACCGAGTTCGTGAACTGGTACTGCGGCCACCCCGACAGCCCGCTCGAGTCCTACCTGCTCGACGCCACCGCGGTCGCGGTCGTCGGCGTCGGCAACGTCGCCGTCGACGTCGCCCGCATCCTCGCGAAGACCGCCGACGACCTGCTGGTGACCGACGTGCACGACGAGGCGCTCGGCGTGCTCGCGCAGAGCCACATCACCGACATCCACGTCCTCGGCCGGCGGGGCCCGGTCCAGGCGAAGTGGACGACGAAGGAGCTGCGCGAGCTCGGCGAGCTCGCGAACGCCGACGTCGTCGTGCGCGCCGACGAGGTGGTGCTCGACGCCGCGAGCGAGCGCGATGTCGCGGAGCACAAGGACCTGGCCCGCAACCTCGAGGTCATCAAGGGCTGGGTGGACAAGCCGCTCGAGGGCAAGCCCCGCCGCATCCACCTGCGCTTCCTCGTGCGGCCCGTCGGCATCCTCGGCACCGACCGGGTCGAGGGCGTGACGCTCGAGCGCATGCAGCTCGACGGCAACGGAGGTGTCACCGGCACCGGCGAGACCGAGGTGCTGCCCGTGCAGATGGTGTTCCGCTCCGTCGGCTACCAGGGCCGCCCGCTGGTCGAGCTGCCGTTCGACGAGCGCTCCGCGACCGTGCCGAACGACGCCGGCCGGGTCCTGTCCGACGGCGCACCGCAGCGCGGCCACTACGTCGCCGGCTGGATCAAGCGCGGCCCGACCGGCGTCATCGGCACGAACCGCTCGGATGCGTCGGAGACGGTGACGTCGATGCTCGCCGACGTCGAGAGCGGAGCGCTCGCGGTGACGGCATCCGACCGCGACCCCGACTCGCTGGCCCGCCTCGTGCACGAGCGCGGCGGAGAGGTCGTCACGTGGGACGGCTGGCTGCGCATCGACGCGGCCGAGATCGACAAAGGCACGCAGGCGAGCCGCACCCGCGTGAAGATCCCGTTGCGCCCCGACCTGCTGCACCACGGCCGCGGCTGACCGCGCCCCCGACGCCGGAAGGGGCGGCACCGCACGTGCGGTGCCGCCCCTTCCGGCGTTGCTGGCCTACCTGATCAGCGCCTGCTCATCAGCGGTAGTGGCCGTAGTCGTACTCGTCGAGCGGCACGGCCGCGCCGGAGCCCAGACCGAAGTCGTAGCCGTCGTCGTAGCCGGGCTGCATGGCGTACACGGAGGCGCGCGCCTCCTCGGTGGGCTCCACCCGGATGTTGCGGTAGCGGGGCATGCCCGTGCCGGCCGGGATGAGCTTGCCGAGGATGACGTTCTCCTTGAGGCCGAGCAGCGAGTCGCTCCGGGCGTTGATCGCCGCGTCGGTGAGGACGCGGGTGGTCTCCTGGAACGACGCGGCGGACAGCCACGACTCGGTCGCGAGCGACGCCTTCGTGATGCCCATGAGGACCGGACGGCCGGAGGCCGGCGAGCCGCCCTCGGCCACCACACGACGGTTCTCCTGCTCGAAGCGCGACCGCTCGGCGAGCTCGCCCGGCAGCAGGTCGGTGTCGCCCGACTCGAGGATCGTGACCCGCTTCAGCATCTGGCGGATGACGGTCTCGATGTGCTTGTCGTGGATCGACACGCCCTGGCTGCGGTAGACCTCCTGGACCTCCTGGACCAGGTGGGCCTGCACGGAGCGCGGGCCGAGGATGCGCAGCACCTCGTGCGGGTCGACCGCACCCTCGACGAGCTTCTGGCCGACCTCGACGTGGTCGCCGTCCTGGACGAGCAGCCGCGAGCGGCGGCCGACCTTGTAGGCGATCTCCGGGTCACCGTTGTCCGGCGTGACCGTGACCTTGCGCTCCTTGTCGGAGTCCTCGACGGTCACGCGGCCGGCGGCCTCGGTGATGGGCGCGAGGCCCTTCGGCACGCGGGCCTCGAAGAGCTCGACCACACGCGGCAGGCCGTGGGTGATGTCGTCACCCGCGATGCCACCGGTGTGGAACGTGCGCATCGTGAGCTGCGTGCCGGGCTCACCGATCGACTGGGCGGCGACGATGCCGACCGCCTCGCCGACGTCGACGAGCTTGCCGGTCGCGAGCGAGCGGCCGTAGCACATCGCGCAGATGCCGAGCCGCGCCTCGCACGTGAGCACGGAGCGGACCCGCACGCTCTCGACGCCCTTGGCGACGAGGTCGGCGATGAGCACGTCACCGAGGTCGGTGCCGGCCGGGGCCAGCACCGCACCGTCGGCACCCGTCGCGTCCGAGGACAGCGTGCGGGCGTAGACCGAGGTCTCGGCGTACGGCGCCACGGCGAGCGCCCCGTCACGACCGGCGACGCCGATCGTCATGGGGACGCCGCGCTCGGTGCCGCAGTCCTCCTCGCGGATGATGACGTCCTGGCTGACGTCGACCAGACGACGCGTGAGGTAGCCCGAGTCGGCCGTCCGCAGCGCGGTGTCGGCCAGACCCTTGCGCGCACCGTGCGTCGAGATGAAGTACTCGAGCACCGTGAGGCCTTCACGGAAGTTCGTCTTGATCGGGCGCGGGATGATCTCGCCCTTCGGGTTGGCGACGAGGCCACGCATGCCGGCCAGCTGCCGGATCTGCTGCGGGTTGCCACCGCCACCGGCGGTGACCATCAGCCAGATCGGGTTGCCGGTCTGCTCGTTGTAGTTGTCCTCCATGGCCTTGGTGACGTCGTTCGTCGCCTTGGTCCAGATCTCGACGAGCTCGGAGCGGCGCTCCTCCGGCGTGATGACACCACGGCCGTAGTTCGTCTCGACCTTGTCGGCCTTCTTCTCGGCCTCGGCCAGGATCGCGTCCTTGGTCGGCGGCGCCACGACGTCCTCGATGGCGACGGTCGCACCCGAGCGGGTGGCCCAGCGGAAGCCCGCCTCCTTGATCGCGTCGAGGCAGGCCGCGACGGTGACCTTCGGGTAGCGCTCCGCGAGGTCGTTGATGACCTCGCCGAGACGGCGCTTGTTGACCGGCTCGTTCACGAACGCGTAGCCCTGCGGCATGGCCTCGTTGAACAGGCAGCGGCCCAGCGTGGTCTCGAGCAGCAGCGGGTCGCCCTCGCTCCACCCCTCCGGCGCGGTCCAGTCGACCGGCGGGTTGGTGTCGCGCAGGCGGATCTTGATCGGCGCGCGCAGGTCGAGCTCGCGCAGGTCGTAGGCCATCTGCGCCTCGGCGACCGAGCCGAACACGCGGCCGGCGCCCTCGCCCGACTCGCGCTCGGTGGTGAGGAAGTAGATGCCGGTGACCATGTCCTGGCCGGGCATCGCGATCGGGCGACCCGAGGCCGGCGACAGGA
The DNA here is from genome assembly GCA_035545535.1 of Mycobacteriales bacterium. Taxonomy (GTDB): domain Bacteria; phylum Actinomycetota; class Actinomycetes; order Mycobacteriales; family CAJCIY01; genus DASZYF01. The sequence continues at coordinate 4,370 of DASZYF010000187.1, forward strand.
TGTTGCTCGAGGCCAGCATCAGGATGCGCGCCTCGGCCTGCGCCTCCGCGGACAGCGGCAGGTGCACGGCCATCTGGTCGCCGTCGAAGTCGGCGTTGAACGCCTGGCAGACGAGCGGGTGGATCTGGATGGCCTTGCCCTCGACGAGCTGCGGCTCGAAGGCCTGGATGCCGAGGCGGTGCAGCGTGGGTGCGCGGTTCAGCAGCACCGGGTGCTCGGCGATGACCTCTTCGAGCACGTCCCACACGACGGGACGCGCGCGCTCGACCATGCGCTTCGCGCTCTTGATGTTCTGCGCGTGGTTCATGTCCACGAGCCGCTTCATCACGAACGGCTTGAACAGCTCGAGCGCCATCTGCTTCGGCAGACCGCACTGGTGCAGCGAGAGCTGGGGGCCGACGACGATGACCGAACGGCCCGAGTAGTCGACGCGCTTGCCGAGCAGGTTCTGGCGGAACCGGCCCTGCTTGCCCTTGAGCATGTCGGACAGCGACTTGAGCGGGCGGTTGCCCGGTCCGGTCACCGGCCGGCCGCGACGGCCGTTGTCGAACAGCGCGTCGACGGCCTCCTGCAGCATGCGCTTCTCGTTGTTCACGATGATCTCGGGCGCCCCGAGGTCGAGCAGGCGCTTGAGCCGGTTGTTGCGGTTGATGACCCGGCGGTACAGGTCGTTCAGGTCGCTCGTGGCGAAGCGGCCACCGTCGAGCTGCACCATCGGGCGCAGGTCCGGCGGGATGACCGGCACGCAGTCGAGCACCATGCCCATGGGGCTGTTGCGGGTGTTGAGGAACGCCGCGACGACGCGCAGGCGCTTGAGCGCCCGCGCCTTCTTCTGGCCCTTGCCGGTGCGGATGGTCTCGCGCAGGCTCTCGGCCTCGGCCTCGAGGTCGAAGGACTCGAGGCGGCGCTGGAGCGCCTCGGCGCCCATGCCACCGCTGAAGTAGTCCTGGAACCGGTCGCGAAGCTCGCGGTAGAGCATCTCGTCGCTGATGAGGTCCTGGACCTTCATGCCCTTGAAGGTGTCGAGCACCTCCTCGAGGCGATCGATCTCGCGCTGCGCGCGGTCCCGGATCTGCTTCATCTCGCGCTCGGCGCCGTCGCGCACCTTGCGGCGCGCGTCGCTCTTGGCGCCCTCGGCCTCGAGAGCCGCGAGGTCGTCCTCGAGCTTCTTCTGGCGCGCCTCGACGTCGCTGTCGCGCTTGTCGGTGAGGCGCTTGCGCTCGACACCGATCTGCGCCTCGATCGAGGGCAGGTCGCGGTGCCGCGCCTCCTCGTCGACCGACGTGATCAGGTAGGCCGCGAAGTAGATGATCTTCTCGAGGTCCTTGGGAGCGAGGTCGAGCAGGTAGCCCAGCCGGCTCGGGACGCCCTTGAAGTACCAGATGTGGGTGACGGGAGCGGCCAGCTCGATGTGGCCCATCCGCTCACGACGCACCTTGGCGCGCGTGACCTCCACGCCGCACCGCTCGCAGATGATGCCCTTGAAGCGGACGCGCTTGTACTTGCCGCAGTAGCACTCCCAGTCCCGGGTGGGGCCGAAGATCTTCTCGCAGAAGAGCCCGTCCTTCTCCGGCTTCAGGGTGCGGTAGTTGATGGTCTCCGGCTTCTTGACCTCGCCGTGGCTCCACTGGCGGATGTCGTCAGCGGTCGCGAGGCCGATGCGCAGCTCGTCGAAGAAGTTGACGTCGAGCACTTCGCCTTCTCTCTACTCGTCTTCGTCGCTAGTCACTAAGTCGTGGATGTGGTCGTGCTTGTGGGTTGGCGGAAGTGATCAGACCTCTTCGACCGAGCTCGGCTCACGCCGGGACAGGTCGATGCCGAGCTCTTCGGCGGCGCGGAACACGTCCTCGTCGCTGTCGCGCAGCTCGATCATCACGCCGTCGCTGGACAGCACCTCGACGTTGAGGCAGAGCGACTGCATCTCCTTGATGAGCACCTTGAAGGACTCGGGGATGCCGGGCTCCGGGATGTTCTCGCCCTTGACGATGGCCTCGTAGACCTTCACGCGGCCGAGCACGTCGTCGGACTTGATGGTCAGCAGCTCCTGCAGCGCGTAGGCCGCGCCGTAGGCCTGCATCGCCCAGACCTCCATCTCACCGAAGCGCTGGCCACCGAACTGCGCCTTACCACCCAGCGGCTGCTGCGTGATCATCGAGTAGGGGCCGGTGCTGCGGGCGTGGATCTTGTCGTCCACGAGGTGCAGCAGCTTCAGGATGTAGATGTAGCCGACGCTGACCGGGTCGGTGAAGGGCTCACCGGTGCGGCCGTCGAACAGCTGGGTCTTGCCGGACTCGCCGATGAGGCGGTCGCCGTCGCGGTTCGGGGTGGTCGCCTCGAGCAGCGCGGTGATCTCCTCCTCGCGGGCGCCGTCGAAGACGGGCGTCGCGACCTTCTGGCCGGGCTCGCCCTTGCGGACGGCCTCGGGCAGCTGGGCGTAGAGCGGGCTGCTCTCGGACAGCTCCCACCCGCGGCTGGCGACCCAGCCGAGGTGGGTCTCGAGGATCTGCCCGATGTTCATGCGGCGGGGAACGCCGTGCGGGTTGAGCACGACGTCGACCGGCGTGCCGTCCGCGAGGAACGGCATGTCCTCCTCGGGGAGGATCCGCGAGATGACGCCCTTGTTGCCGTGGCGGCCGGCGAGCTTGTCGCCGTCCTGGATCTTGCGCTTCTGGGCGACGTAGACGCGGACGAGCTCGTTCACGCCCGGGGGCAGCTCGTCGCCGTCCTCGCGGCTGAACACGCGGACACCGATGACCTTGCCGCTCTCGCCGTGGGGCACCTTGAGCGAGGTGTCACGGACCTCGCGCGCCTTCTCACCGAAGATCGCGCGGAGCAGTCGCTCCTCGGGGGTGAGCTCGGTCTCGCCCTTGGGCGTGACCTTGCCGACGAGCACGTCACCGGGGCTGACCTCGGCGCCGACGCGGATGATGCCGCGCTCGTCGAGGTCGGCGAGGACCTCCTCGGAGACGTTCGGGATGTCCCGGGTGATCTCCTCGGCGCCGAGCTTGGTGTCCCGGGCGTCGACCTCGTGCTCCTCGATGTGGATCGAGGTGAGGACGTCGTCCTGCACGAGGCGCTGCGACAGGATGATCGCGTCCTCGTAGTTGTGGCCCTCCCACGGCATGAACGCGACGAGCAGGTTCTTGCCGAGCGCCATCTCGCCGTTCTCGGTGCACGGACCGTCGGCGATGACCTGACCGGCCTCGACGCGGTCGCCCGCGGCGACCAGGGGCTTCTGGTTGATGCAGGTGCCCTGGTTGGACCGCACGAACTTCTGCAGGCGGTAGGTCTGGCGGGTGCCGTCGTCGGCCATGACCGTCACGTAGTCGGCGGACAGGTCCTCGACGACGCCGGCCTTGTCGGCGAGCAGCACGTCACCGGCGTCGACGGCCGCGCGGGCCTCCATGCCGGTGCCGACCAGCGGGCTCTCGCTGCGCAGCAGCGGGACCGACTGGCGCTGCATGTTCGAGCCCATGAGCGCGCGGTTCGCGTCGTCGTGCTCGAGGAACGGGATCATCGCCGTCGCGACCGACACCATCTGGCGCGGCGAGACGTCCATGTAGTCGACCTCGTCGCCCGGCAGGAACTCGACCTCGCCGTGGCGGCGGCGGACCAGGACGCGTGGGTCGGCGAACGTGCCGTCGGCGTTCAGCGGCGAGTTGGCCTGCGCCACGACGTGGCGGTCCTCCTCGTCGGCGGTCAGGTAGTCGATCTCCTTGGTGACCTTGCCGTTGACCACGCGGCGGTACGGCGTCTCGACGAAGCCGAACGCGTTGACCCGCGCGTAGGTGGACAGCGAGCCGATGAGGCCGATGTTCGGGCCTTCCGGCGTCTCGATCGGGCACATGCGGCCGTAGTGGCTCGGGTGCACGTCGCGGACCTCGAAGCCGGCGCGCTCGCGCGACAGACCACCGGGGCCGAGGGCCGACAGGCGGCGCTTGTGGGTGAGGCCGGCCAGCGGGTTGGTCTGGTCCATGAACTGCGAGAGCTGCGAGGTGCCGAAGAACTCCTTGATCGCCGCCACGACCGGACGGATGTTGATCAGGGTCTGCGGCGTGATGGCCTCGACGTCCTGCGTGGTCATGCGCTCGCGCACGACGCGCTCCATGCGCGACAGGCCGGTGCGGACCTGGTTCTGGATCAGCTCACCGACGGTGCGGAGGCGACGGTTGCCGAAGTGGTCGATGTCGTCGGTCTCGGGCATGAGGCCGTCGGGCATCGCCTCGCCCGCGTGCAGGCGCACGAGGTAGTCGATGGTGGCGACGATGTCGTCCTCGGTGAGGACGCCCTGGCCGAGCTCGAGCGACAGGCCCAGCTTCTTGTTGATCTTGTAGCGGCCGACCTTGTCGAGGTCGTAGCGCTTCGGGTTGAAGAAGAGGTTGTCGAGCAGCGTCTGCGCGGCGTCACGCGTGGGCGGCTCGCCCGGGCGCAGCTTGCGGTAGATGTCGAGCAGCGCCTCGTCCTGGCTCGCGATGTGGTCCTTCTCCAGCGTGAGCCGGATGGACTCGTACTGACCGAAGCGCTCGAGGATGCGCGCCTCGTCCCAGCCGAGCGCCTTGAGCAGGACGGTGACGTTCTGCTTGCGCTTGCGGTCGACGCGCACGCCGACGAGGTCGCGCTTGTCGACCTCGAGCTCGAGCCAGGCGCCACGGGCCGGGATGATCTTGCAGGAGAAGATCTCCTTGTCGGAGGTCTTGTCCAGCTGGCGGTCGAAGTAGACGCCCGGCGAGCGGACGAGCTGGCTGACGACGACGCGCTCGGTGCCGTTGATGATGAACGTGCCCTTGGGCGTCATCAGCGGGAAGTCGCCCATGAACACCGTCTGGCTCTTGATCTCGCCCGTGGTGTTGTTCATGAACTCGGCCGTCACGAACAGCGGCGCGGAGTAGGTGAAGTCCTTCTCCTTGCACTCCTCGACGGAGGCCTTCGGGTCCTCGAAGCGGTGGTCGCGGAACGACAGCGACATCGTGCCGCTGAAGTCCTCGATGGGGCTGATCTCCTCGAAGACCTCTTCGAGGCCCGAGGTGGTGTGGACCGCGGTGCCGCCGGGGCTCGCAGCGACCCGCTCGCGCCAGGCGGCGTTGCCGACGAGGCGGTCGAAGGACTGGGTCTGCAGAGCCAGGAGGTCGGGGACCTCGAGCGGCTCGACGATCTTGGCGAAGGAAACGCGGGTAGGACGGTTCTTGGACGTGCGAGCGGCTGCCACAGATTTCCTTTACTTGAGAAGGGGCTTCCTTCTCGAGGCTCAAACTTCAGCTGGCGACTGACGGTGCGATGCGGCGCTCAGGTCCTCACATGAGCGGGTCGCGGGCGGGCGGCTAGGCAGGCATGCGGGCACGCCGACGGACCCGCAGCGAAGCGGGTCGAGAGGTTCGGCGTGTGGTGGGCATGCGCAACCTGGCAGCATAGCCGCCGGAACGGGCGCTGTCGAGCCCCACGAGCAGGCTGACGCGCACCTGCTGCGGTGTTGCGGGAGAGGGTGGCACCCGGCCCGGACATGCGTCAAGGCCGACGCGCGGGGTGACCGAGATGTTCCGGCCCGGGATCAGCCCGGGATTGCAGGGAGAACCGCCGGCCGGACGAGCTACTGGACGACCTCGATCGCGTCCACGAGCCAGGTCGAGCCGATGAGCTTCATGGTCAGCTGGTACTGCAGCGGCTGGAACTTGTCCGGGGCGCCGTCGCCGAACTTGGCGGTCTGCTCGAAGAACGTGAGGACGGTCACCTCGCGCCCGTCGGAGGAGACGTCGACCGGCTGGGCGTCGCGGACCTCCTCGGTGACCGTCGCCTTGCGCTGCTCCGCCGTCGCGATGAGCGCGCCGAAGAGCTGCTCGTACTTCTGCGCGAACGTGGGCGTGAGGACGGCCTTGCCGCGGGCCTCGTCGGCGTCGAGCGTGTCGACGGAGAAGTTGGCGAACAGCGGGATGTCCTTCGCCGCGGCCGCCGTGGCGTCGACGAGCGCCTTCTCGCGCCGGTCGGCCGCATCGACCTTGCCCTGCTCGCGGTGCCAGAGGAACGCGGCGCCGCCGGCCAGGCCCGCCAGGAGCACGAGCACGACGACGGACACGACGGTGCGTGTGGTGCGACTCATCCGTTCCCCCCGGCGCTCGAGGCCGGCGGCGCGGGCGGCGGCAGGCTGCTCGCCCTCGGGGACGACTTCGGCGACGCCTTCGGGGACGCCTTCGGGGACGCCTTGGCCGACGGCGGGCTGCTCGGCGGGGTGGACGGGCTGGCGGTCGGCGCGGTGCTCGCGCCGCCGGTGTCCCCACCGCCCAGCGAGGCCGCGGTGTCGACCAGCCAGCGGCCGTCGACGAGCTTCAGGTGGAACGCGTAGCCCGCGACCTCTTCCTTGCCGGCGGGCAGGGACGACGCGGTGAGGAGCACGTGCCCGAGGACCAGCGCCCGCGCCGAGGTGTGGTCGGAGCCGCTGAAGCTCACGGCCGCGCGGACCGGAGTGCCCTTGAGGACCTCCTTGGCCGGCACGAAGATCGTCTGGAACAGGTCGCCGGCGCTCCCGCTGATCTGGTCGTGCAGCCCGCCGGTGGTGTCGGCGGACAGGCGCGTGGTGTAGCCCGCCTGGTCGTTGTAGTCGACGGTCGTGAGGTCGGTGAACGTCTGCACCGCCGCGGTGCGCACCTGCTCGCGCTGCGACACGAGCTTGTCGTGGTCGGAGACCTTGCCGCGGGCGAGCACGTAGAGCACGCCGAACGTGACGGCCGTGGCGAGGAGCAGCACGCCGAGGACGGCCACGACGACGCGACCTCGCCCGCGGGCGGGGGCCTCAGGCGGTGGGGTCCCGAACCCGGCTGCGGCCAGGGGCGGCTCGTCGCCCTGCGGCACGGGCAGGGGCGGCGGGACTGGCAGCGTCGGAGCCGTCTCTGCGGGGGACGCGGGGACCGCGGCGGGCGGTGCCAGCGCCTCGGCAGCCGGCTCGTCCGGGACGGCCTCGTCGGTCGGCTCGTCGGTCGGCTCGGCGGCCAGCTCTTCGGCTGGTCCGTCGGTCTCCGCCTCGTCCGGGGCGGCGGGAGCGGGCTCGTCCGCGAGCGTCCCGCCGGTCGTGATCGCGCTCGTGACCCCGCTCGTGATCCCGGCCGCGGGCGCGTCCGCGGCCGGCTCGTCGGCTGGTCCGTCCGCTGGGTCAGCCGGTGCGTCGGCTGGTGCGTCGGCCTCAGGCGCGACCGGTGGCAGGGCGGGCGGAGCCGGCGGCGTCGGCGGCGGCGCAGCGGGCTCGACGGGCTCGACCGGCTCGACCGGCTG
>DASZYF010000188.1:0-3116 GCA_035545535.1 Mycobacteriales bacterium
CGCACCTACCAGCTGAACGTCGGCGGCAACATGGACTTCAAGAACATGCTCGAGCGCGAGCGCCTGGAGTCGAAGAAGATCTCGAAGACGCAGGCCGTCACGAGCAACCTCGAGCACGACCTCGGCAAGCGCAACGTCCACATCGGCCCGAGCGACTACGTGCAGTGGCTCGACGACCGCAAGTGGGCCTACGTGCGCCTCGAGGGCCGCGCGTTCGGTGACGTCCCGCTGAACCTCGAGTACAAGCTCGAGGTGTGGGACTCCCCGAACTCGGCCGGCGTCATCATCGACGCGGTGCGCTGCGCGAAGATCGCGCTCGACCGTGGCATCGGCGGTCCGGTCCACTCGGCCGCGACCTACTTCATGAAGAGCCCGCCCGAGCAGGTCCGCGACGACGTCGCCAAGGAGAACCTCGAGGCGTTCATCCGGGGCGAGCGCACCCGCTAGCCCGCACCGCACGGACTCCCGGTGATCCGTGCGAGATCGGCCCGGCTTCGTTCCTGACGCCTCGGCTGATCTCGCACGGATCACGTGCGTTTGGGGGGTGGGTGCAGCACGTAGGTTGATGACGTGGCCGGGCCGCGGGTGCTGCTGCGGCGCACACCGTTCCGCCGGCTCTACCTGTCCCGGCTCGCGACGCAGACGACCGACGGGATCTTCGAGGCGAGCCTCGCCGGCGTGGTGGTCTTCTCGCCCGACCACGCGGCGAGCGCGGGCGCGATCGCGAGCGGCCTCGCGGTCACGTTGCTGCCGTTCAGCGTCGTCGCGCCCGCCGCGGGCATCGTGCTCGACCGCGTCAGCCGGTCGCGGGCCCTCGTGATCTGTGCGCTGATCCGGGTCGGGCTGCTGCTCCTGCTCGGCGTCGAGGCGCACGCCCACCACCACGGCGCCGACCTGTACCTGACGGCGCTGCTCGTCTTCAGCGTGAACCGCTTCGTGCTGTCCGGGCTGTCGAGCGGCCTGCCGCTGACCGTCGAAGCGGACGAGCTCGTCCCCGCCAACTCGCTGTCCACCACGTCGGGCACCGTCGCGACGCTGGTCGGCGCCATCATCGGCGCGGGGATCCGCGGCCTGGCCGGCAACGACGACACCGCGAGCGCCGTCGTCGCCGTCACCGCCGCGGCGGGCTACGGGCTCGCCGCGTTCGCCGCCTCCCGGCTCGGCCGGGGCGAGCTCGGCCCGGTCGTGCCCCGGCCCTGGGCCAGCGCCCGCACCGAGCTGCGCCAGGTCTTGCGCGACACCGCCGACGGGGCGCGCCACCTCGCCGAGCAGCGGCCGGCGCTGCACGCGCTGATGGCGGTGACCGTCGCCCGCTTCGGCGGCGGCGTCGTGTTCGTCGCCACCCTGCTCGTCTACCGCAACCTCTTCCACACCGACCTCAAGGGCCTGGTGCCCATCGGCGTCGCGACCGGCCTCGGCACCGGCCTCGCCGCGCTGGTCACGCCGAGGGCGACGCGGCGCACCGGCAAGCCGCGGTGGATCGTGCTCGCGCTCGCGCTCGGCGCGGCGGCTCAGGCGATCGCGTCGCCGTACACGAAGTGGTCGTTCGTCTTCGGAGCGCTGGTGCTCGGCTTCGCGTCGCAGGCGGCGAAGATCGCGCTCGACACGCTCATCCAGGAGTCGGTGGCCGACGCGTTCCGTGGCCGCGCGTTCAGCGTCTACGACCTGCTGTTCAACGTGTCGTACACGTCCGCGGCGGGGGTCGCCGCGCTCGTGCTGCCGATGACGGGCAAGTCCTACGCCGTCATCGCGGCGCTCGCCGCGATGTACATCGTCACCGCGACGATCTACGGCCTCACGCGGTCAGCAGAGACCGACCAGGCTCACGATCGGGCAGAGCAGCCCGCCGCCGCTGGGTGACGGCGCGGGCGACGGGCTCGGGCTGGGTGACCCGCCGAGCAGGCTGGTGACCTCCGCGACGAGCTGCGCGATCGGATCGGACGTGGGGCTGCTCGTCGGCGGCGCGGTCGTGGGTGCGGGAGCGGCCGGGTGCGGGCTGCCGGTCGAGCGCGGGACCGGCTGTGTCGCAGGGTGAGTCACGGGGTGCGCCGGTGCGACGGGCGCCTCGCTCGCCGGCGCGTCGGCGACGACGGTCTGCGTGGCGACCGCGGGCACCAGCGCCCGCAACGTCGGGGTGGCGAGCATCTCGTCGATGAGCGGGCGCAGCTCTTCGACCGTCACGTCCAGCTCGGCGGCGACGACGCCCCAGGCCGCACCGGCGGCCCGCAGCTCGACCGCGCGGCGCGCGGCGACATCGCCGCCGGTGGCCTGACCCATCGCGCGGGTCAGCGCGATCTCGCTCGGGTGCGCGACCGACGACGGGAGCGTCGTCGCCTCGAACGACGCCGGGTGCAGCGCAGTGTGGGCGACCGTGTCGGCGTCGACCTGCGCGGCCAGCCGGTCGAGCGCGACGTCGGACCGCACCAGGTCCGGCGCGAGCACCGCATCGACGCCGGAGGGGTCGTGGTCGAGCTCCTGCACGGGGATGGCGCTGCTCGGCAGCTCGATGCCCGGCACGTCGGCCTCGGTGAGCGCGGGCAGGTCGAGGTGGCCGCCGTCGACGCCGGACAGCGATGCGCCTCCGGCGAGCGCAGCGGCGGTGACGCGGTAGTCGCGGGCCACGCGCACGCCGGCCCCCGCGGCGGAGACCGACGCCGTGACCGTGCCGGTCTGCAGCGACAGGGCGGCGCCGTGGTGCAGGCGCAGCCCAGCGGTGCCCCGCAGCAGCTCGGTGAGGCGCGGCCCGACGACGCGCACCGCGGTCGACGGCCCGAGGACCAGCTCGCCGCCGGGCACGTCGAGCCGGGCCTGCCCGGTGGCGTCGGTGACGAGAGCGTCGCCGACCCGGAGGTGGTCACCCTTCACCGCGAGGCGGCTGCCGGCGTCGGTCGTGAGCGTCGCGCCGCGCGCCGCCGTGACGGCGTCCGGACCGCTGCCGTGGTCCACCCGCACGATCGCGGTCCAGACCCCGCCGCCGAGCGTGAGGACGATCGCCGCCCCGAGCACGCCGGCCGGCCGCCGCGCACGTCGGTCGAGGGCGATCCGTCCCGTCATGTCGCAATTGTCGGACGACGACGGGCCGGTCTGCACCATCGTTCGGGCGAGCGCGATCACAC
>DASZYF010000189.1:0-5207 GCA_035545535.1 Mycobacteriales bacterium
CGCGGCTACGGCCACGACGCCGCACCGCCGAGCGCGGACGGCCTGGCCGGCTGGCTCGCCGGCCGGCTGCCGGCCGACTGGTTCACCGCGCCACCTGAGGTCAGCGTCGACCGCGACGAGGTCGTCGTCGTCGGCGAGCTCGCCGCCCCCGAGTACGGCGACCTCGACGAGGCGGGCCGCCTCGGCGCGGACGAGGGCCGCATCGCCCGGTTCCGCGAGGAGACCCGCGAGGAGCGGATGGCCATCGCGCAGGAGGTCGAGCAGCGCTACGGGCGCGCGGTCGCCTGGGGCGCGGGCATCGGCGACACCCGTCGCCTGTTCACCCACGCCGCCGTGCCGGTCATGACGCGCCTGCGCCAGCCGGAGCGGCTGGTCCTCGACACGCTCGTCGACGGGGGCGTCGCCCGATCCCGCAGCGACGCGCTCGCCTGGTGCGTCCGCCTCGTCGGTGAGAACGCCGAGAGCTGGCTCGCCGACCTCCGCGAGGCGCTCGCCTCCGTGGAGAAGGTGCGCGCCGCCGGTCCCGACGCCGGCCCGGCGGAGGGCGTCGGTCAGGCAGGCTGATCGGAGCAGCACCACCCGGCCCGGAGTGGCCATCCGCATGGTCGTTCGGGGTGGTGTTGGTCGAGACCGGCCCCTCGGCCGCCCCGGTAGCGCCACGCTCGTCCCCTAGCGGATGACGTGCCTCCGAGGGGGCGGTGCGAGATCCGTGAACGCCGGCCCCGCAGGCCCCTCCCGGCCTGCGGGGCCGCCGTGCGTCCGGGTTCGCCGAGCTGCTGCCGTGGGTCGACCTACCGCACGACGGCGAAGGTGACCGCGATGTAGTGGCAGACCGCCGCGACGACGGTGCAGAGGTGGAACACCTCGTGGTAGCCGAAGACGCCGGGCACGGGGTCGGGCCGGCGCAGCCCGTAGACGACGCCGCCGAGGGAGTAGAGCAGCCCGCCGGCGCACAGGAGCACGAGGGCCGCGACGCCGGCGCCGTGCAGGATGTCCGGCAGCACGAACACCGCGGCCCAGCCCAGCGCCACGTACAGCGGCACCGTCACCCAGCGCGGCGCGTGCGGCACGGCGACGGAGGTGACCACGCCCAGCCCGGCCGCGCCCCAGACCACCGACAGCAGCGCGACGCGGGTGGTCCCGTGCAGCAGCGCGACGCAGAGGGGCGTGTAGGTGCCCGCGATGAACACGAAGATCATCGAGTGGTCCAGGCGGCGCATGATCGTCCGGGCCTTCGCGGTCACCCACGTCCGCCGGTGGTAGGTGGCCGACGTCGTGAACAGCGCCAGGATCGAGAACGCGTAGATCGCGCTGGCGGTGCGCACCGTCCCCCGCTGGGGCAGCGCCACCAGCACCGTCCCGGTGATCACGGTCACGACGGCCGCCCACTGGTGGATCACACCCCGCAGGCGGGGCTTGACCAGGTCCCGGGCATGGGGCTGCAGGGCGGCGATCACGGGCGCATCACGGGCGCACGGTACCGGCCGCAGATGGCCGGAACATGAGGGGTGAGTGTGCTCACGCACAGCAGATCATGCCGGTTCCCCGGGGGTAACCTCTTGTGCACACTTTCACGCGCGACCACGCCCGCGAGAGCACGCCCGAGAGAGACGGTGCCCCGAGCCCATGACGATGACGTCTGCGGTCCCCGGCCTTGATGCGGCCCCCACGAAGCACGCCCGCCTGATCGCCTGGGTCGCCGAGGTCGCCGCGCTCACGCAGCCGGACCAGGTCGTGTGGTGCGACGGCAGCGCCGAGGAGTACGAGCGCCTCGCCCAGCTGCTGGTCGACAACGGCACCTTCCGCCGCCTCGACGAGGCGAAGCGCCCGCACTCCTACCTCGCGAGCTCGGACCCGAAGGACGTCGCCCGGGTCGAGGACCGCACCTTCATCTGCTCGGAGAAGGAAGAGGACGCGGGCCCCACGAACCACTGGACCGACCCCGCCGAGATGCGGGTGACGCTCAACGGCCTGTTCGACGGCTGCATGCGCGGCCGCACCATGTACGTCGTCCCCTTCTGCATGGGGCCGCTCGGCTCGCGCATCTCGCAGCTCGGCGTCGAGCTCACCGACTCGCCCTACGTGGCGGTGTCCATGCGCGTCATGACCCGCATGGGCGCGGCCGCGCTCGCCCAGCTCGGCGACGACGGCGAGTTCGTGCCGTGCATCCACACGGTCGGCGCGCCGCTCGAGCCGGGTCAGGCCGACGTCCCGTGGCCCTGCAACGAGACGAAGTACATCGTCCACTACCCCGAGACGCGCGAGATCTGGTCCTACGGCTCGGGCTACGGCGGCAACGCGCTGCTCGGCAAGAAGTGCTTCGCCCTGCGGATCGCGAGCGTCATGGCCCGCGACGAGGGCTGGATGGCCGAGCACATGCTCATCCTCAAGCTCACCTCGCCCGCCGGCGCCGTGAAGTACATCGCCGCGGGCTTCCCGAGCGCGTGCGGCAAGACCAACCTCGCGATGCTCGTGCCCACGCTCCCGGGCTGGAAGGTCGAGACGGTCGGCGACGACATCGCGTGGATGCGCTTCGGCGAGGACGGCCGGCTCTACGCGATCAACCCGGAGGCCGGCTTCTTCGGCGTCGCCCCGGGCACGGGTGAGGACACCAACCCGAACGCCATCCACACGCTGTGGGGCAACGCCGTCTTCACCAACGTCGCGCTCACCGACGACGGCGACGTGTGGTGGGAGGGCCTGACCAAGGACAAGCCCGCGCACCTCGTCGACTGGAAGGGCAACGACTGGACGCCCGCGTCCACCGAGCCGGCCGCCCACCCGAACGCCCGCTTCACCGTCCCGGCCTCGCAGTGCCCGACGATCGCCCCGGAGTGGGAGGACCCGAAGGGCGTCCCGATCGACGCGATCCTGTTCGGCGGCCGCCGCGCCACCGCGGTGCCGCTCGTCACCGAGGCGCGCGACTGGACGCACGGCGTCTTCCTCGGCGCGACCGTCTCGTCGGAGACCACGGCCGCCCAGGCCGGCGCCATCGGCCAGCTCCGCCGCGACCCCTTCGCGATGCTGCCGTTCTGCGGCTACAACATGGGCGACTACTTCGCGCACTGGCTGGAGATCGGCGCCCGGGACGGTGCCGACCTCCCGCGCATCTACTACGTCAACTGGTTCCGCAAGGGTGCCGACGGCTCGTTCCTCTGGCCGGGTTACGGCGAGAACTCGCGCGTGCTCGCGTGGATCGTCGACCGCCTCGAGGGCAAGGCCACCGGCGTCGAGACGCCGATCGGCACGCTGCCCGCCGCGGGCGAGCTCGACCTGTCGGGCCTCACGCTCTCGGACGAGGCGAAGGCCGCGCTGCTCTCGGTCGACGTCGAGACCTGGAAGCAGGAAGCCGCGCTCATCCCCGGCCACTTCGAGACCTTCGGCGATCACCTGCCCAAGGAGCTGTGGGCCGAGCACGAGGCGCTGGTGTCGCGCCTCGAGGCGGCCTCCTGAACCAGAGGCACTCTCTCTCCTAGAGTGCGCGCATGCCCGGAGTGACGATCTCCTCGCCGTTCGGCGCGGGTGGCGGCGTCGTGGCCCCCAAGGTCGCGGAGAAGCTCGGCCTGCCGTTCCTCGACCGCGCCATCAGCGGCATCGTCGCCGAGAAGCTGCGCCTGTCCTACGAGGAGGCGGTCAAGGGCGGGGAGACGCCGTCGCGCATGGACCGGGTGCTGCGGCTGTTCGCCCCGCTGCTGCCCGAGGTGACCGGCGACCCGACGGGCGGGGAGATGCTCACCCGCGAGTCGGTGCGGGCGGGCGCCGACGAGGTGATGCGCACCGCGATGCGTGACGGGCAGGGAGCCGTCATCCTCGGCCGCGCCGGTGCGGTGGCGCTGGCCGACGAGCCCGGGGTGCTGCACGTGCGTCTGCACGGCGACGTCATCGAGCGGATCAAGCAGGGCGCCGCGCTCGGCGGCTACGCGTACTCCGAGGCGTCGCGCCACCAGGGTGAGATCGACCGGGCCCGCGCGGCCTACGTCCAGCGCCTGTACAACCGCGACCCCGACGACGAATCGCTGTACGACATCCAGATCGACAGCACGAAGGTGTCGCTCGAGGTGTGTGTCGACATGATCGTGATCGCCTACCAGGCCTTCCGCGCTCGCACTAGCTGAGCGGCCGCCACACACCGACGACGGTGGACGTGGCGTGGGAGGTGCGCGCGACGTGGCCCGCCCAGTTGCCGTCGACGGTGGGGACGGCACCGTCGTGCGCCGGGCCCAGCGCGAGCGCGACGTGCCCCTCGTCGTCGACCACGACGATGTCGCCGAGCCGCACGTCTGCCGCCCCGGTGTGCCACTGCTGAGGTGCGTGAGCCTGCACCCAGTCGACCATCGCGGGAACGCTCGCGAACCCGCTCGCGCCCGGCGTCTGGACCGCGGGCAGGGGATGGCCCGCGTGCGCGTAGGCCCACGACACGAACTCGCCGCACCACAACGTCGGCGCCGGTGGCTGGCCGTCCGCGTACTCGGCGCGCCACGGCTCGCCGACCTGGCCGAGCGCGACCGCCACGACGTGCTGACGGGCGCCGGCGTGCGTCACCGCCACGAGCGCGCGCTCGGTCGCCTCGGACGTGCGCGCCGCCGCGTGCAGGACGCGCGCATCGTCGTCGATGCCGACGGTCATGGCGCGCACGGCGTCGTGGGCGTCGTGATGAGCCGCCGCGGCGGCGACCGCGTCGCCGCGGGCGAGCACGAGCCGGGCGGCGGCCTGCAGCGCGGCGCGCGCCGGCTCGATCGCGGCCCGGCTCGCCTGCAGCTGCTCGGCGAAGCGCCGCACCGCCGCGGGTTCCCACACGAGCTGGTGGTCGCCACTCACGGCAGGCCCACCTCCAGGCCGACGGCCGTGCCCAGCTCTGCCGGCCGTCCCTCCGCGTGCACCGCGAGCGCGAGCGCGGTGCGCGGGCCGACGTAGCCGTCCTCGACGAGCGCGTGCTCGCGCTGGAACGCGCGCACCGCCGCATCGGTGCGCGGACCGAGGTGGCCGTCGAGCGGTCCGGCGGGGTGCCCGGCGCTGGCGAGCAGGTGCTGCAGCGCGACGACGCGCGGGCCGACGTCGCCCAGCACCAGGTGCGGACCGGGCCCGAGGGCGGCGATGCGGTCGTGCAGCCGGTGCGCGGCCCGGTCGAGGTGGCCGGCCAGCGCGGTCAGTGCATGCTCGGCCGTGACCATCGCGTGCTCGCGCCGGGCCAGCCGCACCTGGCCGTG
>DASZYF010000190.1:0-2657 GCA_035545535.1 Mycobacteriales bacterium
GGCGGCACCGCGCCCGATGCCGGTGCCACCACCGGTGATGAGCGCGACGCGGCCGTCGACGCGGAACCGATCGCTCACGTGACCGCTCCTCCGTTGACGCCGATGACCTGGCCGTTCACGTAGCCCGCGGCGTCGGAGCACAGGAACGCGCACATCGCGGCGATGTCGTCGACGTGCCCGAGCCGCCGCGCCGGGATCATGCGAGCGATGTGCTCGGCCGCGGGCAGGTGACCGTCGGCCTGCGCCGTCCGCAGCATCGGCGTGTCGACCGTGAACGGCGGGATGGTGTTGGCCGTGATGCCGTGGACGGCGTGCTCGAGGGCGAGCGTCTTGGTCAGCGCGATGACGCCGCCCTTGGAGGCCGCGTAGTGCGCTTGGCGCACCGAGCCGATCTGACCGGCGGCCGAGGAGATCGTCACGATGCGCCCCCACCCGGCAGCGACCATGTCGCCGATCGCGGCTTGCAGGCAGTGGAACGTGCCGGTCAGGTTCACGCGCAGCGTGCGATCCCACTCCTCCTCGGTGAGATCGACGAACGGGACGAACCCCGACGCCGCCGCACTGGTCACCACGATCTCGATCGGCCCGAGCTCGGCCCGCACGCGTGCGTAGGCCAGATCGACGGCGTCGCGATCGACCACGTCGACGGGCAGCGCGATGGCGCGGCCGCCGGAGGCGGTGATGGCCGCCGCGGTGGAGCTCGCGCGCTGGGCGTCGCGGTCGAGGGCCGCGATGCCGTGACCGGCGCGGGAGAGGAGCGCGCAGATCGCAGCCCCGATCCCGGCCCCGGCACCCGTCACGACGGCGACGCGACTCAACCTGACTCCCTGCTCGGCGGTGACCGGACCCGCCGAGACTATACAGTCGTAAAGCATCCCGTGGAGCAGGCGCCCCCCACGGCTGAGATGCTGTGCCACTGGTGGGAGGTGAGGCGGCGGATGGGAAGCCCTCGACGGGTCGGCGCCGAGACGTCGCAGACCCGTGACGCGTTGCTCGACGCGGTGGAGCAGCTCATGCGGGAGCAGGGCTACGCCGGCGTCACCTACCGCGCGGTCGCTGCGAAGGCCGGGGTGACCGCCGGCCTGGTGCAGTACTACTTCCCGAAGCAGGACGACGTCTTCGTCGCCGCGGTCCGCCGCCGCTCGGAGCAGAACCTCTCCCGGCTCCGCCAGGCGCTCGACGCCGACCCGGACCGGACGCTCCGCGTGCTGTGGGAGTACAGCCGCGAGGAGTCCGCCGCCGCCCTGACCACCGAGTTCATGGCGTTGGGCAACCACCGCCCGAGCGTGCGCACGGTGATCGCCGAGGTCACCGAGCAGGTCCGTCAGGTGCAGCTCGAGGCGCTCGCACGGGTGTGGAAGCGGCGTGACGAAGCGCAGCTCGACCTGACCCCCGAGTCGCTGCTGTTCCTGCTCACCGGGGTGCCCAAGCTGCTCCGCCTCGAAGCGGGCATCGGTGTCTCGACCACGCATGCCCAGGCGGTCGCCGCGTTCGACGCCTACCTCGACCGTGTCGAGCCGACCTCGCCCCGCCGCGGGCGCACGGCGCGTTCCCGCAAGCGCGGTTAGCCCGGCCGTCGCCCGGAGCCTCCGCTCCGCTGTACAGTCGTACAGCAACGGCGGTGGAGGTGCACGTGCGGATCGGACTGACGGGCGGCGGCGCCTCCGTCGACAAGGTCGTCGCCCAAGCCGTCCAGGCAGAAGCGGACGGCTTCTCGGCGCTGTGGTACGCGAGCGTGGTCACCGGCGACCCGCTCGTGCCGATCGCCGTCGCCGGCCGGGAGACGTCACGGATCGAGCTCGGCACCGCCGTGCTGCAGACCTACCCGATCCACCCGCTGCTGCAGGCCAACCGCATCGCGTCGGTCACCGACGCGATGAACCGGCCGGGCTTCACCCTCGGCATCGGCCCGTCGCACGAACCGCTCGTGCGCGGTGTCTACGGGCTGTCCTACGACCACCCCGGTCGCAGCACCGAGGAGTACCTGCGCATCCTCACCGCGCTGCTGCGCGGCGAGACCGTCGACGTCGACGGCGAGGACTGGTCGACGCACAGCGCCGGCCGCATGACGCCGCTGCGCCATCCGGTCCCGGTGCTGCTGTCCGCGCTCGGCCCGCGGTTGCTGCGCGTCGCCGGCGAGGTCGCCGACGGCACGATCCTCTGGATGGCTCCCGCGCGGGCGATCGAGACGCACGTCGCGCCGAAGATCTGCGCCGCCGCGTCGGCCGCCGGCCGCCCGTCGCCGCGCATCGTTGCCGGGCTGCCCGTGGCCGTGCATGACGATGCATCCGAAGCGCGGGCGGCGGCCGCCGCGACCTCCGGCGCCTACGCCGGCATGGCGAGCTACCAGCGCATCCTCGACATCGGCGGTGCCGGCAGCCCCGCCGCCGCCGCGATCGTCGGCGACGAGAAGGCGGTCACCGCAGAGCTGCAGGCCCTGCTCGACGCCGGCGCCACCGACATCTGGGCAGCGGTCTTCCCCGTGGGCGCCGACCGTGAGGCGCGGATCGCGTCCGCCCGGCGCACCACCGACCTGCTCCGCTCGCTCATCGGCTGACCTTCGACGTCGCCGAACGCACCCCGCAGGAGATCGCATGCCAACACCCACCCTCACCCCACACGTCGGTGTCGACCTCGAGGCGCTGCAGCGCGACGTG
>DASZYF010000191.1:0-7529 GCA_035545535.1 Mycobacteriales bacterium
GCCGTGCCCACCACCCGCGCTGCGCGCCGCCGCCGGGGCCGCGACCCGCTGCACGCGATCACCGTCGCAGCGGTCGCCGCACTGGACGCGGCCGGGCGGCCGGCCCGGGCCGTCCCCCTGCTGCGCGTCGCGGGCCGGCCCCGCGACCAGACGGGCCTGTCCGGCGCCGAGCGACTGGCCAACCTCTCGGGCGTGCTCGCGGCCCGGCGGCGCGATCCGGGCATACCGGTCGTCCTCGTCGACGACGTCCTCACCACCGGCGCGACGCTCGCCGAGGCCGCCCGGGCGATCCGCGCGGGAGGCGGCGAGGTGCACGCCGCCGCGGTCGTCGCGGCCACGTCGATCGGACCGGTCGCAACCATCGGACATCCCACAGACACATCACCGGGACGCGACCCACCGCTGCGCCGCGAGTCGTCCTAGCCTGGGGCGACCCGCCGGGCACGCCCGCATTCCATGTGGAGGCAGCGTTGGAGATCGTGGTCAAGGGTCGTCACCTCTCTCTCGACGTCGGCGAGAGCTTTCGCCAGCACTGCGTCGAGAAGCTCGCCCGGCTCGAGCGCCTCGATCAGCGCCTGATGCGGCTCGACGTCGAGCTCTCGCACGAACCGAACCGACGGCAGCAGAGCAGCGCCGAACGCGTGGAGATCACCGTCCGCACCCGGGGGCCGGTCGTGCGGGCCGAAGCCGCGGCCACCGACTGCTACGCGGCGTTCGAGAAGGCCTACGGCAAGCTCGAGGAGCGGTTGCGGCGCGCCGCCTCGAAGCGCACCGCATCGCACTCGCACAGCCATCACGCGCACGTGCCCAACGGCACCGCGGAGCCCACCACCGCTCCGGCGAGCAACGGCAGCCCGTCCGCCGACGAGCACGAGCTCGCGCCGGGGGAGGTCGAGGTCGGTGGCCTCGTCGTGCGCGAGAAGGAGCACGCCGCCGTGCCCATGCGCATCGAGGACGCGCTGCACGCGATGGAGCTCGTCGGGCACGACTTCTACCTGTTCAGCGACGCCGAGACCGGGCTGCCGTCGGTCGTCTACCGGCGCAAGGGGTACGACTACGGCGTGCTGCGCCTCACGTCCCCGGCGAGCGCGGGCGCTCCCGCCGTGCCCGCGACCGCCTGAAACCCGACCTGAGCCCGGGCTGAGAGGAGCCTTTCAAGGGGTCCCGTCGGACGCGCCCGGACGGGCGGTACGACGTAGCCGGTGCGGGACGTGCCACGATGCCTCTGGACAACCACGGGCAGTGGGACGTAGGGGTCAGGCGGGAAGGATGGTCGTGAGCGAGGAAGGGATGGCGGACGGCGGGGTCGTGCCGCTGGTTCCGCCCGGGGACGACCCGATCCGCGTGCTCGTCGTCGACGACCACGCCCTGTTCCGGCGCGGCCTCCAGATGGTCCTCGAGCAGGAGCCGGACATCGAGGTCGTCGGCGAGGCGGGCGACGGCGGCGAAGCCGTCGAGCGCGCGGCGGAGACGACCCCCGACATCGTGCTGATGGACGTGCGGATGCCCAAGCGCGGTGGCATCGACGCGACCACGGCGATCAAGGAGACGGTCCCGTCCGCCAAGATCATCATGCTGACGATCAGCGACGAGGAGGCCGACCTCTACGACGCGATCAAGGCCGGCGCCATGGGCTACCTGCTCAAGGAGATCTCGATCGAGGAGGTCGCCTCGGCGATCCGCTCGGTCCACGGCGGGCAGTCGCTGATCAGCCCGTCGATGGCCTCGAAGCTGATCACCGAGTTCGCCACCATGCGCCGCGGGGACGACCCGAAGCAGCTGCCCGCGCCCCGGCTGACCGACCGCGAGCTCGAGGTGCTGAAGCTCGTCGCCAAGGGCCTGGCCAACCGCGACATCGCCAAGCAGCTCTACATCAGCGAGAACACGGTCAAGAACCACATCCGGAACATCCTCGAGAAGCTGCAGCTGCACAGCCGCATCCAGGCGGTCGCCTACGCGCTGCGTGAGAACATCATCGAGGTCCAGTAGGCCAACGGCGGATGATCATCAGGTGACCTGAGGGGGGCGTGCCCATGGCTGTGGACACGCAGCCGGGCCACACGCTCCCGGGCACCGTCGCCGGCACCGCGGCCGATGCCCCACCCGCGACCCGCCTGGGCATCTGGCGCGAGGCGTTCTTCGTCGGCCTCGGCTACGCGGCCTACAGCACCGTCCGCAACGCGACGACCGGGCACGCCGCGCTGGCGCTGCGGCACGCGGGCGACATCGAGCGGCTCGAGCGCTTCCTGCACATCGACGGGGAGCTGCCGGTCAACCGCTTCATCGCGCGGCACCACTGGCTCGGGGTCACGACGGGCTACTACTACGCGACGCTGCACTTCATCGTCACCGTCGCGGTGCTCGTGTGGCTGTACCGCAAGCACCCGCGCTACTACCGGTTCATGCGCACGTCGCTCGTCGTCGCGTGCCTCGTCGGCCTCGCCTGCTTCCGGCTCTGGCCGCTCGCACCGCCGCGCCTCGCGACCGCCGGCTACGACGACATCCTCATCACCGCCCGCATCTGGGGGTCGCTCGCCGACGGCAAGGTCGCCTCGGCCAGTGACCAGTACGCGGCGATGCCGTCGCTGCACACGGCCTGGGCGGTGTGGTGCGCCGTCGCGCTGGTCGTGTGCGCGCGTCGCCGCTGGGTGAGGGTGCTCGGCGCGCTCTACCCGTGCGCGACGATCTTCGTGATCATCGGCACGGCGAACCACTACGTGCTCGACGTCGTCGGCGGCCTGGTGGTGCTGGGCGTCGGCTACCTCGCCGCGCGACCGCTGGGAGTCGCGGGCGCCTGGATCCGGGCCGAGGCCGTGTCGACCGCCGCGGTCGTGCGCGCCAAGCGCACGCTCGAGGAACCGGTCAGCCCAGATCGGCCGTGAGCAGCGACGCCATCCAGTCGTCGCTCACCACACCGTTCTTGATGAAGCCGCCGCGGCGCACCCCTTCGAACGTGAACCCGAGACGTTCCGCGACCCTGCGGCTCGGCTCGTTCCCGACGACGCAGTTCCACACGATGATGCGCACGCCCAGCGCGTCCCGTCCGAAGCGCATGAGCGCCGCGGAGGCCTGCGTGATGGCCCCCCGGCCGCGGGCCGCGGGCGTCGCCCAGTAGCCGAGCTCGGCCCGGCCCCACGTGCGGGAGTGCTCGTACAGGCCGACGCCGCCGAGCAGGTCGCCCGCGGTGCTGTCGCACACCGCGTAGACCACACCCTCGCCGGCGGCCCACATGGCGAGCCCTGACTGGTTCGTGAAGCGTTCGGCATCCGCGCGGCTGCACGGGTAGGGCGCCCCGGTGTAGCGCCCGATGCTCTCGTCCTGGAACGCCGCGTGCACGGCGTCGGTGTCGCTCGAGCGGAACGGCCGCAGGTGCACGGCGCCGGCGGTGATCTCGGGTTGGGGGGCGAGCGGCTCCTCGCCCGCGAGCAGGCGCCAGACCTCGATGTCCGCACCGGTCTCGGTGTCGGCCCCGGTGAGCGTGGCGTCGAGGTGCATGCCGGCGCTCGCCGCCACCCAGCGGGAGGCGGCGTTGTCGGCCCGGATCGCGGCAGAGATCCGGCGCAGGCCCAGGCCTTCGAGGCCGAGCCGGAGCCCGAGGCGGACCGCGACGGTCCCGACCCCGCGGCCGCGCGCGCCCGGCACCACCCACCAGCCGAGCTCCCCGGTGCCGGGCGTCTCGTCGAGGCCGTCCAGGTCGACGGCGCCGAGCACGCCGTCGTCGTCGCCGGCAAGGCACAGGCGCAGGTGGCGGCCCTCCGCCCACCGCTGCGGCGCGCGGGCCACGTAGTCCCGGGCGTCCTGCGGCCCGTCGTGGCGCAGCGGCGGCATGTACCGCCGGGCCCGCTCGTCGAGCGCCCGGGCGACGGCCACGGCGTCGTCCGGCCGCCACGGGCGGAGCCGGGCGGGGCCCTCCGACGGGAGCACGAGGTCCTCGTAGAGCGTTGTCCACACGTGCCTGACTGTGCCGGAGCGCCCCGTTGGCCGGCGACTCCTATCTCAACTCCTAGGCTGTGACGGGTGTCCGCCCTTGACAGGATCTTGCGTGCCGGTGAAGGCCGGATCATCAAGAAGCTCGCCGCCGTCGCTGACCAGGTCAACGCGATCGAGGACGACTTCGTCAAGCTCACCGACGCCGAGCTCCGTGGCCTCACCGACGAGTACAAGGCCCGCCTCGCCGACGGCGAGACGCTCGACGACCTGATGCCGGAGGCGTTCGCCACGGTCCGCGAGGCCGCCAAGCGCACGCTCGGCCAGCGCCACTACGACGTCCAGCTCATGGGCGGGGCCGCGCTGCACCTCGGCAACATCGCCGAGATGAAGACCGGCGAGGGCAAGACCCTGGTCGGCACGCTGCCCGCCTACCTCAACGCGCTGTCCGGCGACGGCGTCCACGTCGTCACCGTCAACGACTACCTCGTCCGCCGTGACGCCGAGTGGATCGGCCGGGTCCACCGCTTCCTGGGCATGAGCGTCGGGATCATCGAGGCGAACATGCGCCCCGACCAGCGGCGCCCCGAGTACCAGTGCGACATCACCTACGGCACGAACAACGAGTTCGGCTTCGACTACCTGCGCGACAACATGGCGTGGTCGCGCGACGACCTCGTGCAGCGCGGCCACAACTTCGCGATCGTCGACGAGGTGGACTCGATCCTCGTCGACGAGGCCCGCACACCGCTGATCATCAGCGGCCCGGCCGAGCAGAGCGCCAAGTGGTACGGCGAGTTCGCGCGCATCGCCCGCCGGCTGCGCCGCGGCGAGGACGCGAAGGGCCCCAACCCGGCCGGGCACGAGGACGGCGACTACGTCGTCGACGAGGGCAAGCGCACCGTCTCGATCACCGAGCAGGGCATCGGCCACGTCGAGGACCAGCTCGGCGTCGACAACCTCTACGAGAGCGTGAACACGCCGCTCGTCGGCTACCTCAACAACGCGATCAAGGCCAAGGAGCTCTACAAGCGCGACAAGGACTACATCGTCGTCAACGGTGAGGTCCTCATCGTCGACGAGTTCACCGGTCGCGTGCTCGCCGGCCGCCGCTACTCCGAGGGCATGCACCAGGCGATCGAGGCGAAGGAAGGCGTCGAGATCAAGGACGAGAACCAGACGCTCGCCACGATCACGCTGCAGAACTACTTCCGCCTCTACGACAAGCTCGCCGGCATGACCGGTACGGCCATGACCGAAGCCGCCGAGTTCAGCCAGATCTACAAGCTCGGCGTCGTGCCCATCCCGACCAACCGGCCCATGGTGCGCCAGGACGTCAGCGACGTCGTCTACAAGACCGAGCAGGCGAAGTTCGACGCCGTCGCCGAGGACATCGAGGAGCGCTACAAGGCCGGCCAGCCCGTCCTCGTCGGCACCACGAGCGTCGAGAAGAGCGAGTACCTCTCGAAGCTGCTGTTGCGCCGCGGCGTGCCGCACGAGGTGCTCAACGCGAAGTACCACGAGCGCGAGGCGCAGATCGTCGCGCAGGCCGGCCGCAAGGGCGCGGTCACGGTGGCCACCAACATGGCCGGCCGCGGCACCGACATCATGCTCGGCGGCAACTCCGAGTTCCTCGCCGCCTCGGACCTGCGCAACCGCGGCCTCTCACCGGTCGAGAACGCCGAGGAGTACGAGGCCGCGTGGCCCGACGCGCTGGAGAAGGCGAAGACCGCCGTCGCGGCCGAGCACGACGAGGTCACCGACCTCGGTGGGCTGTACGTGCTCGGCACCGAGCGGCACGAGTCGCGCCGCATCGACAACCAGCTGCGTGGCCGCTCCGGCCGCCAGGGCGACCCGGGCGAGTCCCGCTTCTACCTCTCGCTCGGCGACGACCTCATGCAGCTGTTCAACGCCAACGCGGTCGAGGCGATCATGACCCGCCTCAACATCCCCGAAGACGTGCCGATCGAGTCGAAGCTCGTCACCCGCGCCATCCGCAGCGCGCAGACGCAGGTCGAGCAGCAGAACTTCGAGATCCGCAAGAACGTCCTCAAGTACGACGACGTCATCAACCGCCAGCGCGAGGTCATCTACGCCGAGCGCCGTCGCGTGCTCGCGGGTGAGGACCTGCACGACCAGGTCCAGGCCATGCTCGACGACGTCGTCGCCGCCTACGTCGACGGCGCCACCGCCGAGGGCTACGCCGAGGAGTGGGACCTCGAGGAGCTCTGGCGCGGGCTCTCGCAGCTGTGGCCCGTGAGCTACCCGTCGACCACCTACGACGAGACGCGCGACCAGCTCACGGCCGAGATCCTCACCGAGGACCTGCAGGCCGATGCGCGTGAGGCGTACGCGAAGCGCGAGCAGGAGCTCGGCCCGAACCCGGAGTGGGTGCGCGACCCGGACGGTCCCGAAGACCAGGAGCCCGAGCCGCTCATGCGCGAGCTCGAACGCCGCGTCGTGCTCTCGGTGCTCGACCGGAAGTGGCGTGAGCACCTCTACGAGATGGACTACCTGCAGGAGGGCATCGGCCTGCGCGGCTACGGCCAGCGCGACCCGCTCGTCGAGTACCAGCGCGAGGGCTACGACCTGTTCGTGCAGATGATGGACGCCATCAAGGAGGAGTCCGTCGGCTTCCTGTTCAACGTGCAGGTGCAGCAGGAGGAGCCGCCGCCCCCGCCGACGCTCGACGTGAGCCAGCTGCAGGACGTGCCCGCCGAGCTGCTCGGCGGCGCGCCCGCGCCGGGCGTCCCGTCCGGTCAGCCGAACGACCACGTGACGAGCTCGGCGTCGGCCGCGTTCGAGGGCCACGAGGCGTTCGACCCGAGCGACCCGATGGCGCCGCACCACGTCGGCCCGGATGCTCCGGCGCAGTCGCCGGTGCCGCCGCCGATCCAGCCGCTGCCCACCGACGAGCGTGAGCAGCCCAAGCCGGCGCCGCTGCTGCCCGCGTTCGGCGGCGCCGGTGCGCCGCCGCCGGGACAGGGCCAGCTCACCTACAGCGCGCCCGGCGAGCAGGGCGAGGTCGTGCGGCGCACCGAGGGCGGTGACTCCTCCGGTGGCCAGCTGAGCGGTCGTCCGGGCGCGGCCGGCCACAAGCACGGTGGCCGCAACAAGAACAAGAAGCGCCGCCGCTAGGTCCCGTCGACATCGGCTTTGTGGCCGCTTCGGACCCTCCGGAGCCGCCACAAAGCCGATGTCGACCGGTCAGCCGACCTCCAGGGCGGTCATGACCCAGGCGGTGGCGCGGGCCTCGAGGCGCAGGGCGACGGCGGCGCAGCGCTCGCCGCGGTGCACGACCGCGGTGACCTCGAGGACCGACGGCGTGGGTTCGGCGACGTGGATGCTGCGCACCATCCGGCCCCACGGCCGCTGGCGCGCGGTGGTCGGCGGGACCAGGCCGCGCAGCACCTGCTGCACGTCGAGGGTCGCGTAGCGCGCCAGGTGGCTCGCCGGCCGGTCGCCCGCCATCACCTCGACGAGCGCGCGCACGATCGTGATCGCGCGGCCGCGCGGGTCGGGGAGGCGGCCCGTCGCCGGCGACGCGATCGCGACGTGGGCCGGCTGCGCCTGCGCGCGCGTGAGCGTGCCCGGCGACGCGA
>DASZYF010000192.1:0-16961 GCA_035545535.1 Mycobacteriales bacterium
AGCTCAGCCTGCGGGGCACCCTCGAGGCGATCCTGCTCGTCGCGGACGAGCCCGTGCCGCTCAGCCGGCTGGCCGAGGGCATCGGGGCCGAGGAGGCCGCGGTCGAGGCCGAGCTGCGGGCCATGGCGCGCGAGCTCGCAGAGAGGGGATCCGGCATCGCGATCCGCGAGATCGCCGGTGGCTGGCGCTTCTACACGGCGCCGGAGTACGCGGAGGCGGTCGCGGCCTACCTGGTCGAGGGACAGTCCGCCCGCTTGTCCCAGGCCGCGCTGGAGACCCTGGCGGTGATCGCGTACCGCCAGCCGGTCAGCCGGGCCCGCATCGCCGCTGTGCGCGGTGTGAACGTCGACGGTGTGGTGCGGACGCTGGTCATGCGTGGCCTGATCGACGAGTGCGGGACGGAACCATCGAGCGGTGCGGTGCTGTACGAGACCACGCCGCTGTTCCTCGAGAAGGTCGGCCTCACCACGCTCGAAGAGCTGCCTCCCTTGGCTCCACTCCTGCCCGACATCGAGACGCTTGATGATGCGCATGACTGACTCTCGATCTGAGGTTGAGGCTGTCCGGCTTCAGAAGGTATTGGCCTCGGCGGGTATCGCGTCCCGCCGGGCGAGCGAGGAGCTGATCCGTGCCGGGCGCGTCAGCGTCGACGGCAACGTCGTGCGCGAGCTCGGCACGCGCGTGGATCCGTCGACGGCAGTCGTGCGGGTGGACGGGGAGATCGTGCTGTCCCGTCCCGACCTGACATATCTCGCGTTGCACAAGCCGGCCGGCGTGCTGTCCGCCATGAGCGACCCCTCCGGCCGGCCCACGATCGCCGACCTCCTGCCCGCCCGGGCCCGCGGCGCGTTCCACGTCGGGCGCCTCGATGCCGACACCGAGGGTCTGCTCCTCGTCACCACCGACGGGCCGCTGGCTCACCGACTGACCCACCCGTCGTTCGGAGTGGCGAAGACCTACCTCGCCGACGTCGAGGGGATCCCGAGCAGAGCGACCGTGCGAGCGCTGCGCGCCGGCCCGCTGATCGACGATCGCCCGGTTGCGGTCGACGGGGTCCGGGTCGTCGAGACCGCCGGCCGGCGAGCGCTGCTCGAGGTGGTGGTCCACGAGGGTCGCAAGCACGTCGTGCGGCGGATGCTGGCGGACGCCGGCCTGCCGGTCCGTCGGCTCGTGCGGACGGCGATCGGAGAGGTCCGGCTCGGCGAGCTGGCGCCCGGTAGGACTAGACCGCTCAACCGCCATGAGGTCTCATCGCTGTATCGACTCGTCGACTTGTAGAAGACGGGTGCACGGATGCCTCGAGTGGCGTCAAATGTCGATTTGCCGCAGCGTGGCTTCCATCGACAAGTCGACTTCAACGAGAACGCCGACAAAGTCGATATGACGATGGATCGTCTGATCGGGATGCCGCTAGAGCGTTGACTCGTCAGACCGATCTGACGGTAGGGTGAGTTCTCGTCTCATCGAGACGTGCCCTCGTCGATCTGTTGTCGTGTTCCCTGGAGGAGCTCAGGTGGCCGTGCGCGCGGTTCGCGGTGCGACCCAGGTCGCGTCGAACGACCGAGGCGCGATCATGGACGGCACGACCGAGCTCGTGCTCGCGGTCCTCGCGGCCAACGAGCTCACCCCCGACGACCTGATCAGCGTGCTGTTCACCGCCACGCCGGACCTGACGGCTGAGTTTCCCGCGCTGGCCGCGCGCAAGGCCGGACTGTCGGGTGTGCCCCTGCTGTGCGCCGGCGAGATCGATGTGCCAGGCGCGTTGCCACGCGTCGTCCGCCTCATGGCGCACATCGACACGCCACGCTCCGCGAGCGAGGTCCGGCACGTCTACCTGCACGGCGCCACCGCCTTGCGCCCTGACCTCGAGCGACCGTGACCGCGCCCCGCGCGCTGATCGTCGGTGCGGGGCTGATCGGCACCAGCATCGCTCTGGCGCTATGTCAGGACGGATGGGACGTCCAGGTGTCGGACCATGACCCCGCCGCGGTGGCTCTGGCGGCCGATCTCGGCGCCGGCCACCCGTGGGATGAGAGCTCGGGGACCGTCGACCACGTCGTCCTGGCGGTCCCGCCCAGCGCCGTCGCAGCCAGCCTCCTGGAAGCTCAGCGTCGCGAGGTGGGCCGTACGTTCAGCGACACCAGCAGCGTAAAGGCCAAGGTTCTAGCCGAGGCTGAGGCGTCCGGCTGCGATCTGACCACCTGGATGCCCGCCCATCCCGTCGCCGGCCGCGAACGCGGGGGTGCTGCGAGGGCGCAGGCAGACCTGTTCCGGGACCGGCCCTGGGCGCTGTGCCCCACGGAGGCGACCTCGAGCGAGGCGCGGCGCTGGTCCGAACGGGTCGCGCTGGCCTGCGGAGCCCAGGTGGTGGAGCTGGACGCGCTGCGCCACGACCGCGTGATGGCGACGGTCTCGCACCTGCCCCAGCTGCTCGCAAGCGCGCTCGCGGCGGTGACGACCCGCCTGGAGGAACGCGACCTCGCCCTGGCCGGGACGGGCCTGCGGGACATGACCCGGCTGGCGGCGGCGGAGCCGGCGCTGTGGGCGGACATCGTGGCCGGCAACGCCGCGGAGGTCGGCGCGGCGCTCGAGCTGCTCCACGCGGAGCTCGGCCGGGTGGCCCCCACAGGGACCGCGGAGGGCACGGAGGTCGCCGGTCTCGTCGCTCGTGGGAACGCGGGCCGGGCCCGGCTGCCGGACAAGGCGCGGGCGGCCCGGGACCTCTCCTGGGTCTCCGTCGTCGTCCCCGACCGTCCGGGGGAGCTCGCCCGCCTGCTCCTCGCGGTCGGCGACGCCGGCGTCAACGTCGAGGACCTGCGCCTGGAGCACAGCCCGCAGCACGCCTGGGGCCTGGTGGAGCTGGCGGTGGAGCCCGGTTCCGAGGAGGCGCTGTGCGCGGCGGCCGACCGTGGCGGTTGGCGCGCCCATCCGGCCGTCTAGGGCCGAGTCTGTTTGTCGACAACCTTTGACACGCGCTCGCTCTGAGCGCGCGCACGGCCTCTCGCTTGCCGACGGCCGGGTAGCACGCCACATACCGCACACCACACATCGCTATGTCGATACGGCGACAACAGTGCGCTGCCCAGAGGCCGCTACGGTGATGCGGGCGTTTGCGGTGCGGCGCTGCACCGACGACAGCGGGGAAGGGCAGGCACGTGACGGCTGACGGCACGCGTGCCCGCACGCCCGCGCCGACGCTCGTCGCGGTCGACGGACCGGCGGGCTCCGGCAAGAGCACCGTGGCCCGGGCGGTCGCCCGCCGGCTCGGTCTGCGCTACGTCGACACCGGCGCCATGTACCGGGCGATCACGCTCGCGGCCCTGCAGGCCGGGGTCGCCCTCGACGACGCCCCGGCGCTGACCGCGCTCGCCGAGTCCGCCCCGCTCGAGCTGGTCACCGATCCGGAGCAGCCGAGCGTGCGTCTCGGCGAGGTGGACGTGAGCGCCCGGGTGCGGGACGCCGACGTCACCGCTGCGGTCTCGGCCGTGTCCGCGGTCCCCGGCGTCCGGGCCGCGCTGGTGCGGCGCCAGCGCGAGCTCGCGGGGGCCGCCGGCGCTGTCGTCGAGGGCCGCGACATCGGGACCGTGGTGCTGCCGGACGCGCCGGTGAAGATCTTCTTGACCGCCTCCGAGCAGGCCCGGGCCGACCGCCGGGCGCTGCAGGACGCGACGGACGTCGCCGCGACGGCCGCCGACCTGTCGCGCCGCGACCGGCTGGACAGCACCCGGGCCACATCCCCCCTGACCCCGGCGACGAACGCCACGGTGATCGACAGCACCCACCTCGGAGTGGACGCCGTCGTCGACGCGATCGTTGCCCAGGTCGAAGGAACACCCACAGTGAGCCAGAAGGTCCAACCCTCAACCCAGGGTCGAGGCTTTTCTGGGCCAAATGCCCAGGTCGATCGCTTCAAGCCGTGGATGTACTTCGGGCTCCGCCGTCCCGCCCGATGGCTTCTCCGCCTCCTCTTTCGCATCCAGGTCGAGGGACTCGAGAACGTCCCGGCGGCCGGACCCGTGCTGATCGCGGGCAACCATGCCGGACTGCTCGACGGCCCGCTCGTCGTGATCTTCAACCGTCGGGTCGTGCGGGTGCTGTCGAAGGTCGAGCTCTTCAAAGGTCGTTTCGGCGACTTCCTGCTCGCCGCCGGGCAGATCCCGGTGCGGCGCGGCCAGGCCGACCGCGCGGCGTTGCGGGCCTGCACCAGGGTCCTTGCCGACGGGGGAGTGCTCGCGGTCTTCCCGGAGGGCACGCGGGGCGCTGCCAACCTGGACAGCGTGCGCGACGGGGCCGCCTACGTCCTCGTGCGCGCCGGCGTGGAGGGCCGGTCCCGCATCCCGATCGTGCCGGTCGTCTGCCACGGCACCGCGGCGGCGTTCCCCAGGGGTGCGAAGCGGCCGAAGCTGCGTGCGCCGATCCGGATCGTGTTCGGCTCCCCGTTCACCGTCGAGCTCCCGGCCGACCCGCATGCCC
The DNA here is from genome assembly GCA_035545535.1 of Mycobacteriales bacterium. Lineage (GTDB taxonomy): Bacteria > Actinomycetota > Actinomycetes > Mycobacteriales > CAJCIY01 > DASZYF01. The sequence goes on from DASZYF010000192.1 coordinate 4,474, forward strand.
GGAAGGGCATCGCCGCCACGGCCGAGCAGATCCGCCTGGGCCTGCTCGCCCACCTCGAGAACGACCGCGGATGACCGCCCGCCGCCTGCCCGTCGTCGCGATCGTCGGTCGGCCGAACGTCGGCAAGTCGACATTGGTCAACCGGCTGGTCGGTCAGCGCATCGCCGTGGTGGAGGACGTCCCCGGCGTCACGCGGGATCGCGTGGCCCACCCGGCGAGCTGGGGAGGCCGCGACTTCACCGTCGTGGACACCGGGGGCTGGGAGCCCCGCGCGAAAGGCCTCGCCGGAGCGGTCGCCGAGCAGGCCGAGGTCGCGGTCGCCGAGGCCGACGCGGTGCTGCTGGTCGTGGACACGACCGTGGGTGCGACGGCTGAGGACCGGGCTGCCGCCGCGGTGGTGCAGCGGTCCGGCCGCCCCGCGCTGCTCATCGCGAACAAGGCCGATGACGCCAACGCCGAGCTCGAAGCCGCCGCGCTGTGGTCGCTCGGGCTGGGGGAGCCTGTGCCGGTCTCGGCGCTGCACGGTCGGGGCAGCGGCGACCTGCTCGACATGGTCGTCGCGCTGCTGCCCGACGCGCCGGCGGCCCTCGTCGAGGAGCCCGTCGGTCCGCGGCGCGTGGCGCTCGTCGGGCGGCCCAACGTGGGCAAGTCGAGCCTGCTGAACAAGCTCCTCGGCCAGCAGCGCGTGCTCGTGGACGCGGAGGCGGGAACCACCCGCGACCCGGTCGACGCGGAGGTCGAGATCGCCGGGTCGACCTACCTCTTTGTCGACACCGCCGGGCTCCGGCGTCGGACGAAGGAGGCCGCCGGCGCCGAGTACTACGCGAGCCTGCGCACGCACACCGCGCTGGAGCGAGCCGAGGTCGCGGTCCTGGTGCTCGACGCGAGCCAGCCGCTGACCGAGCAGGACCAGCGCATCGCGACCATGATCATCGAGGCCGGCCGAGCGCTCGTGCTGGTGCTCAACAAGTGGGACCTCGTCGACGAGGACCGACGCTACGAGCTCGAGCGAGAGCTGCCCGGCGAGCTGGGCCAGATCGGCTGGGCGCCGCGGGTGAACGTCTCGGCGAAGACCGGGCGGGCGCTGGACAAGCTGCCCCGGGCGATCGAGGCCGCGCTCGAGGGCTGGGACACCCGGGTCCCCACGGGCCGGCTGAACGCCTGGCTTGGGGAGGTCATCGCCGCCACGCCGCCGCCCGCCCGGGGTGGCCGCGCCCCCCGGGTGCGGTTCGCGACGCAGGCCGACGTCCGGCCGCCGCGGTTCGTGCTGTTCTCGAGCGGCTTCCTCGAGGAGACCTACCGGCGCTTCCTCACCCGGCGGCTGCGCGAGGACTTCGGCTTCGTCGGGACCCCGATCGAGCTCTCCGTGCGGCTGCGGGAGCGCAAGGACCGGTAAGGTCGGCTGCGTCGCGGGACGTGGCGCAGCTTGGTAGCGCACTTGACTGGGGGTCAAGGGGTCGCAGGTTCAAATCCTGTCGTCCCGACAATTGGGCAGAGCGTCCCGACAATTGGGCAGAGCGTCCCGACGGGCCTGGGCAGGCCCGGGATCAGTGCGTGATGCGGACGTAGTCGATGACCATCGAGGTCGGGAAGACGTCGTCGTCGGGGGGGTTGCCCACGAACGAGCCGCCCACGCTCAGGTTCAGGATCACGTGCATGGCGTAGCTGAACGACCACTGCTCGTCCCCGGTGAGGTCGCTGCGGCTGAAGACCTTGATGACCTTGTGGTCGAACGTCCAGGTGATGCGGTCCGCCGTGATGTCGACCCCGTAGTTGTGGAAGCCCGCGGCCATGTTCGCGTGGGTCGCGACGAGGCTCGGAGACTTCCAGTGGGTGGAGCCCACGGTGGTGGCGGGGACGCCCGGCACGAGCTCCTTGGGGGCCGCGCCGTGCGCCGTCACGTAGAGGACCTCGGGGTCGGCCGAGCCCTGCACCTCGGCGATGTCGATCTCGCCCTTGCGGGGCCAGTCGGTGCCTGACGTGCTGCCGCCCATGAGCCAGAAGATGGGCCAGGTGCCGCGCTGGTCGGGCATCTTGATGCGGGCGGTCACGTGCATGACCGGGCCGTACGCGGTGGGCGTGATGAGCCGCGCGGACGTGTACTTGTAGGAACCGGCCGAGCCGCTGCGGACCGCGGTGATGAGCAGGTGGCCGTCACCGTCGAGCCGGGAGTTGGCGCGGGATGACGTGTTGGTCTCCTCCGAGCCGAAGTCGGCGAACAGCGCGCTCGGGCCGGCCTGGGTCTGCCAGCCTGGCCCCGGAGCGTCGCCCGCGGCCCCGCTGAACTCGTCGTCGAACAGGACGGTCGACGGGTCGGGCAGCGGTTCGGGAGCCCATCCGGGCGGGGGAGCCGGCTTCTTGGCCTTCTTGGGCGCCTTCTTCTTCGGTGTCTTCTTCTTGGCCTTCTTCTTGCCGTTGGCTGGGGTGCTCGCAGCCGCACCGGCCGGGGCAGCGGCGGCCGTGCGGCCCGAGCGGGTGGAGGGCGCCGCGCCCGCGCTCAGGGCCGCGGGGACGCACAGGAGGGCGAGCAGGACGGGCAGCACCAGACGGGCGACCCGGCGTCGCGAGGTCACCGTCACGCTCCGTCCAACGACCGGCAGGGCGCGAGGATGCGCGCGCCACGCCCTAAGGTCGAGGCCGTGGAGGGCCCGGCCGGTGAGGGCGAGCGCGTGCTCACGGTCCCGAACCTCCTGTCGTTCGCCCGGCTCGCCGGGGTGCCGGTGCTGCTGTGGCTGATCCTCGGCCCGCACCACGACCGCATCGCCTTCGTGCTCCTCATGGTCTCCGGTGTGACCGACTACCTCGATGGTTACCTGGCCCGGCGACTGAACCAGACCTCACGCCTCGGGACGCTGCTCGACCCGCTCGCGGACCGGCTCTACGTCGCGGCGACGGTCATCGCCCTGTGCGTGCGCGGGGTGACGCCGTGGTGGCTGCTCGGCATCCTCGCCGCACGGGACGGGATCCTCGCCTGCCTCCTTCCCTTGCTGCAACGCGCGGGCTACGGGCCCCTGCCGGTGTCCTACCTGGGCAAGGCCGCGACCCTCAACCTGCTCTACGCGTTCCCGCTGCTGCTGCTCATCGCCGCGCACGACACGCTGGCCACGGTCGCCCGCCCGCTGGGTTGGGCGTTCGTGCTGTGGGGCACGGTCCTGTACGTCGTGACGGGAGCTCTCTACTTCGCGCAGGCCACCAGGTTGCTGCGTGACGCGCGCGTCTGAGGGCGCGAGGATGACGACCAGAGGATCACGTACGGCGGCAAGCGGGGCGGAGGTGGATGACGCGTGCGCGCGGTGGTGATGGCGGGCGGCGAGGGCACCCGCCTCCGGCCGATGACGGCGAACCAGCCGAAGCCGCTGCTCCCGGTGGTGAACCGGCCGATCATGGAGCACGTCCTGCGGCTGCTCCGGCGACACGGGTTCGACGAGACCGTCGTCACGGTGCAGTTCCTCGCCGCGCTGGTGCGCAACTACTTCGGTGACGGCGACGAGCTCGGCATGACGCTGTCCTACGCGACCGAGGAGACACCGCTCGGCACTGCGGGCAGCGTCAAGAACGCGGAGGACGCGCTGCGCGACGAGCCGTTCCTCGTCATCAGCGGCGACGCGCTCACCGACATCGACCTCACCGCGCTCGTGAACCACCACAAGCAGCAGGGCGCGCTTGTCACGATCTGCCTCAAGTCCGTTCCGGACCCGCTGGAGTTCGGGATCGTCATCCAGAAGGACGACGGCCGGATCGACCGGTTCCTCGAGAAGCCGACGTGGGGCCAGGTCTTCAGCGACACGGTGAACACCGGCATCTACGTGATGGAGCCGGAGGTGCTCGCCGAGGTTGCCGCGGGCGAGGTCGTCGACTGGTCGGGCGACGTGTTCCCCTCCCTCGTGCGCCGGGGGGCCCCCGTGCACGGCTTCGTCGCCGACGGCTACTGGGAGGACGTCGGCACGCACGAGAGCTACCTGCGCGCGCAGGCCGACGTGCTGAACCGGCAGGTCGACGTCGAGATCGACGGCTTCGAGGTCTCGCCCGGCGTGTGGATGGGCGAGGGCGCCGACGTCGACCCCGACGCGGTCCTGAAGGGCCCGGTGTACGTCGGCAACTACGCGAAGGTCGAGGCCGGTGCCGAGCTCCGCGAGTTCACGGTGCTCGGCAGCAACGTGGTCGTGAAGGGCGGCGCGTTCCTGCACCGCGCGGTCGTGCACGACAACGTGTTCGTCGGCGGGCAGACGAACCTGCGCGGATGCGTCATCGGCAAGAACACCGACATCATGCGCGGCGCGCGCATCGAGGAGGGCGCCGTCATCGGTGACGAGTGCGTCATCGAGGAGGAGGCCTACGTCTCGCACGGGATCAAGGTGTTCCCGTTCAAGACCATCGAGGCCGGCGCCGTCGTCAACACCTCGGTCATCTGGGAGTCGCGCGGGCACCGCACGCTGTTCGGTCCGCGTGGCGTCTCCGGTCTGGTCAACGTCGAGATCACGCCCGAGCACGCGGTGCGCCTCGCGTCGGCGTACGCGACGACTCTGCAGAAGGGCGCGGTCGTCACGACCAGTCGCGATGCGAGCCGGGCAGCGCGTGCGCTGAAGCGCGCCGTCATCAGCGCACTCACCGCCAGCGCCATCAACGTCCGCGACCTCGAGGTCGCGCCGACGCCCGTGACGCGGTTCGAGGTCGCCATGGGCGATTCGGTCGGCGGCGTGATGCTGCGCACCACGCCGGGTGACCAGCAGAGCATCGACATCGTGTTCCTCGACAGCACCGGTGCCGACCTCTCGCCGGCCGCGCAGCGCAAGCTCGAGCGCACGTTCAGCCGGCAGGAGTTCCGTCGGGCCTTCCCCGGTGAGATCGCCGAGCTGTCCTTCCCCGCTCGCAGCATCGACACCTACTGCCAGGAGCTCCTGCGCAGCATCGACACGACCGGCGTCGCGGACTCCGGTCTCAAGGTCGTCATCGACTGCGCCGGGGGAGCGAGCTCGCTCGTCCTCCCGACGTTGCTCGGGCGCCTCGGCATCGACGTGCTCACCGTCAACGGGCGCATCGACGAGCTGAACCCCACCGAGACCCTCGCGGAGCACATGCGCGACCTCGAGCGACTGGGTGAGCTCGTCAGCAGCTCCCGCGCGGCGTTCGGCGTGCGCTTCGACCACGTGGGGGAACGCATCGCGATCGTCGACGAGCGGGGGGAGCTGATCCACGACGACCGGGCGCTCCTGGTGCTCCTCGACCTCGTCGCCGCCGAGCGACGCGCAGGCTCGATCGCGCTGCCGGTGACGACGACGCGGGTGGCGGAGCGGGTGACCAGCTTCCACGGGGTCGACATAACGTGGACCTCGACCAACTCCGACGACCTGTCGCGGGCCGCAGCCTCACCCGGGGTCGTGTTCGGCGGCGACGGCAAGGGCGGGTTCGTCGTGCCCGAGTTCTCGCCGGCCCTCGACGGCGTCGCGGCGTTCGTGCGGCTGGTCGGCCTGGTGGCCCGGACCCGGCTGACGCTGTCCCAGATCGACTCCCGCATCCCGCAGGCGCACGTGCTCCGGCGCAGCGTCGCGACGCCCTGGGCGGTGAAGGGGACCGTGATGCGGCGGGTGGTCGAGGCGGCCGGCCCGCGCGACCTCGACACGACCGACGGCGTGCGGGTGGTCGAGCCGGACGGCGGCTGGGTGCTGGTGCTCCCCGACCCGGCCGAGGCGGAGACCCACCTGTGGGCCGAGGGGGCCGACACCGAGCAGGCCACGCAGCTCCTCGCGTCGTGGGCCCGGGTCGTCGAGGCGCCGGAGAGCGTGTCGTGACGGGCCGCTAGGGTCCTCCGCGGCAAGACGACTGGCAGCGACCGGAAGGACTCCACGGTGTTCCCCGACGACGTTCAGTACACGGCCGAGCACGAGTGGGTGCGCACGGTCGAGGGCGGTGTCCGGATCGGCATCACTGCCTACGCGCAGGAGTCGCTCGGCGACGTGGTGTTCGTGTCCCTGCCGGCCGTCGGCGCGGCGGTCGCCGCGGGCGAGCCGCTCGGCGAGATCGAGTCGACCAAGAGCGTGAGCGACATCTACGCCCCTGTCGGCGGCACCGTCACGGCGCGCAACGACGCGCTCGACGCGACCCCCGAGCTGGTCAACTCCGACCCCTACGGCGAGGGCTGGCTCATCGAGATCGCCGACCAGGGCGACCCCGTCGCGCTGCTGTCGGCGGCCGACTACCAGGCTCTCGTCGGCGGCTGACCCGCCGCTCCTGTCCCTCCCGCACCACCGCCGTGGATCGTCGTCGCTCCGGGGCGTCGACCTCGACCTGACCTCGAGGGTCGAGACCCTGGTCTCTTCCTCAGGTTGACCGTCGCTGCCCGCGTCCTTAGCCTTCTCTCGAACAGCCTTCTGATGACGCTGCGCGGTCCGGATCACCCTGACGGGTCGCTGGCGCATGCCCGAGACCGACCCTCGAGGAACAGGTGAGCCGCGTGTTCTGCACCCGCTGCGGGCAGCAGAACGACGCCGATGCCCGGTTCTGCTCCCAGTGCGGCGCGCCGCTGGCGCGCCCGGGGGAGCCGGCCCCGGTCGACGCCGGCGGGCCGCTCGAGCAGACCTCGACCGTCGCGCTGGAGACACCGACGAGCGACACGTCGGGCATCGGCGACGACGCGCGCAGCGCGGCCGCGGCCCTGCCCGCAGGATCGGCACTGCTCGTCGTGACGCACGGACCCAACGCCGGCAGCCGCTTCCTGCTCGACCAGGACGTCACCACGGCCGGCCGCCACCCGGACAGCGACATCTTCCTCGACGACGTCACCGTGTCCCGCCGGCACGCAGAGGTCGTCCGGACCTCCACCGGAGGGTTCCGGGTGCGCGACGTCGGCAGCCTGAACGGCACCTACGTGAACCGCGAGCGCATCGACGAGGGCGAGCTCGGCGCGGGCGACGAGGTCCAGATCGGCAAGTTCCGTCTCATCTACCTGGCCGCGGGGGAGACCCCGGGCACGCCGTCGTGACTCGGGGGTTCGTCATGAGCAGCTCCGCCATCAGCACAGGGGGTCCGTCGTGACCGCACCCGCCAGCGCGGGCCGCTCCTTCCTGTCCATCGGGGAGGTGCTGTCGCAGCTGCAGCCGGACTTCCCGGACGTGACGATCTCCAAGATCCGCTTCCTCGAGAGCGAGGGGCTCGTCAGCCCCGAGCGCACCAGCTCCGGCTATCGCAAGTTCTCGCGTGACGACGTCGGCCGCCTCCGGTGGGTGCTGTCCGCCCAGCGCGACCACTACCTGCCGCTGCGCGTCATCAAGGACCGGCTCGAGGCTCTGGACCGCGGGCTCGAGCCCGCCGCCGGCCCGGGCTCGGCACACCGCGTGCCCCGCACCCTCGTGGCGGTCGACGGCCTGCCGGGCCCCGAGGCCTTCGCGTCCCAGTCCACCGAGCTGCGCCTGTCGCGAGGCGAGCTGATCGACGCCGCGGACATCACCGAGGAGCAGATGCGCGACCTCGAGCAGCACGGCCTGGTCGCGCCCCGCCAGGGCGGCAACCACTTCGACGAGGACGCGCTCGCCATCGCGAAGGCGGCCGGGGAGCTCGCCCGCTTCGGGGTCGACGCCCGTCACCTGCGCCAGTTCCGCACGGCGGCCGACCGCGAGGTCGGGCTCGTGCAGCAGGTCATCACGCCGCTCGTGCGCCAGCGCAACCCTGAGGCGCGGGCCCGTGCCGAGGAGACGAGCCGCGAGCTCGCGGCGCTGTCGGTGCGCCTGCACGCAGCGCTGGTCCGGGCGGGCCTGCGCCCCACGCTCTCGCGCTGACCCGCCCGCGCTGATCTACGCTCGGCGCGAGGGCCCGTTCCGGGCGGACGGCGAGGGAGGTCAGATGCGTGAGCTCAGCGTCGTCGGCGTCCGCCTCGAGCTCCCGTCGAACCAGCCGATCGTGCTCCTCAAGGAGCTCGAGGGCGAGCGGTACCTGCCGATCTGGATCGGCGCGGTCGAGGCGACCGCCATCGCGTTCGCCCACCAGGGCCACCAGACGCCGCGGCCGATGACGCACGACCTGTTCCGCGACGTGCTCGTCGCGCTCGGCGCCCCGGTGCAGCGGGTGATCATCACCGACCTGCAGGAGGGCGTGTTCTTCGCGACCCTCGTGTTCGAGACCGGCCTCGAGGTGAGCGCCCGGCCCTCGGACGCGATCGCGCTGGCGCTGCGGCTCGGGATCCCCGTCTTCGGGGCCGACACCGTGCTCGCCGAGGCCGGGATCGAGGTGCCGGCCGAGGACGCCGAGGCCGACCCGGAGGCCCAGGACACCGAGGTCGAGAAGTTCCGCGAGTTCCTCGACACGATCAATCCCGAGGACTTCGGCACATCTGAGGGGTGACACGCCGCACGGGTGGTTGACCCGTCCACAGGCGTTGCCTAGCGTCGCTGGTGTGGAAGTGCTCCCTCCTGATTCCCCGGCTGGGCAAGGCGAGCTCTTCCCCGAGCTGCGCAACGTCCCGGCCCAGGACATGGGCTACCGCGTCCCGACCGCCCTCGCGGCGGCCGGCATCTCCTACCGGCAGCTCGACTACTGGGCCCGCACGGGCCTGGTGACACCGAGCATCCGCGGAGCCGCCGGATCGGGGTCGCAGCGCCTCTACTCCTTCCGGGACGTGCTCGTCCTGAAGGTGGTCAAGAAGCTGCTCGACGCGGGGGTCTCGCTGCAGAACGTGCGGGCGGCCGTCGGGCACCTGCGCCGGCGCGGCATCGACGACCTCGCGCAGCTGACGCTGATCAGCGACGGCAGCACGGTCTATGAGTGCACGTCCACCGACGAGGTCATCGACCTCGTGCAGGGCGGCCAGGCCGTGTTCGCGGTCGCCATCGGGCGCACGGTGGCCGAGGTCGAAGGCACCCTCGCGGAGTTCCCGGCCGAACGGGCCGACGGCGAGCCGGCGGCGGAGGGCACCACGGCGAGCGACGAGCTCGCCAAGCGGCGCCGAGCGCGCCAGGCGGCCGGCTGATCAGACGGCGGGAGCGGTCGTCGCGCGACGACCGATGGACCGTCCGGTGCGTGCGGCCTTCGCCGGTGTCGCGTTCAACCGCAGGCGCTGCAGCGGGATCCGGCGCGCCTTCTCGGCGTGACCGTCGGGGAACAGCTCCCCGAGGTCCTCGAACAGGACGACCCCGTTGCACAGCAGGCTCCAGCCCTGCTCGGGGTGGCCGTGCACGACGCGGGCGGCGTCGTGGTCGGAGGCGTCTGACGACGGGCACTGCGGGGTGTGGCAGCAGGCCGTCCCGGCTGATCCCACGGAAGGTCACCTTCTCCGAACGATGCGGCACCTTGTGATGCCACTCTCTTATCTCTCGGACGAAGTGTCGGCGTCTTGACGTTCCATGTGGATGGTCAGCGCGGATCATCCGGATGTAGGCAGAACGCGCAGACGGCGCAGATCGGACACCCGGGCGGGCCTCAGGTACGGCCCTCACGCTGCTGCGCGGCCCGCATGGTCGAGCTGTGGGGAAGCCAGTCGGCCAGCCGCACCGTGTAGCCCGCGTCCCGGAGGTCCCGCACCACCGCCGGGTCGTCGTCGACGATCAGCGCGATCCGGTACTGGGTGGCGAGGTCGCGCACCATCTCGCGCTTGGTGTGGCGCGCCGGCCGGCGGTCGGTGTCGCTGCGCATCAGGAGCGGCTCGGACGGCAGCCCGTGGCGGGCCAGCCAGGCCGCGGTGACCGCCCGGGTGTGCTCGGGCCGTCCGGTCAGCCACACGACGCGGTGGGTGTGGATCAGCGCGAGGACGAGCGCGATGCCCTCCGGCAGGGGAGGGTCGTCGCCGGCCGCCGCGAAGAAGCCGTCCCAGTCCTTCGGCGCGTTCTCGATGAGCGGCAGGCGGTGGCGCACGTCAGCGACGACGCCGTCGATGTCGACGACCGCCACGGGCTGCGAACCCGCGCCCCCTGCCTCGGCCACCTGCGCAGCGTGCCATGCCGGAGACGTCGGTGCAGGCGCAAACGCCGGGCGGGGCGCCGCACAGGTCCGCTGATGTGGCGGCCGCGTGGGCGCCGAGTGGGGTCGCCGCGCGCCGGGTGAGCGCTGCGTGGCAGCATGTCGCCATGACGTCGGACAAGCTCGCGCACGAGATCGAGGCGCATCCGCGGGGCACCGCCGGCGCGTGGCTCGCCGTGGTGCTGATGACCATCGGCGTCGGCGTGATCACCGTCGGCATCTGCGCGACGAGCTGGCCGATCGCCATCGTGGGCCTGGTCGTCGGCTTCATCGGCGTGGTCGCCGGGAAGCTCAGCAACATCATGAGCCAGGTGCACTGACCTCCGGGTCGTGAGGTGCGGTGAGGTGCCGCACCGTCACCGCCATCCGCGGTCCGACCGCCCGCGTGGTCTTGGGCACGCAGTGCTGCCACTCGCGCTGGCACGCCCCGCCCATCACGACCAGGTCACCCGGGCCGGGGCGCAGCATGAGCGCCCGCCCTCCGGTGCGCGGGCGCAGCAGGAACCGGCGCGGCGCGCCGAGCGTCACGGTGGCGACCATCGGCGCGGCGAACAGGTGCCGGACGCGGTCGCCGTGCCAGGCCACGCTGTCGCGTCCGTCCCGGTACAGGTTGACCGCGACGCTGTCGAAAGGCGTCGCGTAGCGGTCGCGCAGCGCCTCACGGATGGCGGCCAGGGGAGCGGGGGGCTCGCCGGCGAACAGCGCGGTGAGCCGGGGTTCAGCGACGATGCGGTCGTACATCGGGACCTCCCGGGCGGTCCACTCAGCCTCCCGCAGGAGCCGGTCGAAGAGCACGTCCGGCCCGCGCAGCCAGCCCGGCACGACGTCGACCCACGACCGCGCATCGAGCACGTGGCGGACGAGGCCCGTGAACGTGGAGTCGAGCAGATCGGGCGGAAGGGGAGCGCCGCCGACCTCGAGGCCGAGGGCCAGGCCGGGCTGCCAGACCAGCTCCGGCACCGTCGCGACACGCTCGAACATGCGTTCGATGCTACCGCTGTGCGGGTTCCGTAGGGTTCGGCAGGTGCGCGACGGTGCGACAGTCATCGAGCTGCGCGGGATCACCGTCGACGTGCTCGGTCCGAGCGGGGCGAAGGTCCGCCTGCTCGAGCGGGCCGACTGGAGGGTCGGTGCCGGCGAGACCTGGGTGGTGCTCGGACCGAACGGCGCCGGCAAGAGCACGCTGCTGTCGGTCGCGGGAGCGCGCCGGTTCCCGGCGGAGGGGACGGCGAGCGTCCTCGGGCACCGGCTGGGGACGACGGACCTGCGCGAGCTGCGACGGGCGGTCGGCCATGTCGACCTGCGCCTGGCCGACGAGCTCGGCGGGCACCTCCCGGCCCGCGCCGTCGTCGTCACGGGTCGCACGGCCAGCACCGTCCCGCTGTGGTCACGTTATGTCGAATCCGACTGGAAGCGCGGGGATGATCTGTTGCGCCTCGTCGGCGCCGGGAAGGCCGCCGAGCAGCGGTTCGGGACCCTGTCGCAGGGCGAGCGGGCCCGGGTGCTCATCGCGCGGGCGCTGATGCCCGGGCCCGAGCTGCTCATCCTGGACGAGCCGGCCGCGGGTCTTGACCTGGTCGGTCGCGAGCAGCTGCTGCACGCGCTGGACGACCTGCGGACCCAACAGCCCGACCTGGCGATCGTCCTGGTGACGCACCACGTCGAGGAGATCCCGGCGTCGGCCTCGCACGCCGTCGTCGTGTCCGGCGGCCGCATCGTCGCCGCCGGTCAGGTCGCCGACGTCGTGACCTCCGAGGTCCTCACTGGTGCCTACGGCACGACGGTGACGGTTCGGGAGGAGGAGGGCCGCTTCAGCGCACGGGTGCGCCGATGACCCGACATCTCCTGTGCTGCAAGCCTTCTCGATATGACATAAGCGTGATTAACGGCGCTTCCGCGCGAGGTGGACGGGCGGGTCAGCCGCCGAGCGACTTGGCCCAGGCGGCGACGGCGGCGCTGGCCGCGGCGTCCTTCGGGCTGTCGGTCTCGACCGCGAACGCGAACACGCCGCGCGAGCTGTAGGCCACGACCTGGCCCTTCGGCGCGGGCGCCTTGGCCGTGGTGAAGGCCTTCGCGGCGTCGGCCGTCGGGAACTGCAGCGCCAGCGCCGAGATCTCCGAGCCCTTGGCGTTCTTGGCGTCGAGCGACTCGGCCGCGGTGGCCCCGGTGACCGCGTGGCCCGCGACCTGGCCCGGAAGGATCTCGGTGACCTTCTGGTCCACCGGAGCACCCTCGGCCGTGAAGCCGGCCGGCAGGGTGCTCGTGAGCAACGCGGGCGTCAGCCGGGCCGCGTGGTGCACCGGAGCCTGCGGCAGCGTCGCGTTGTTGTCGGACGTCGAGCCACCGCCGAACCAGACGAAGTACGCGGCGGCAGCCGAACCGACGAGGGCGACACCTGCGGCCGGCGCGACCCAGCGCGGACGGGGGTTGCCGGACTTCGCAGCCTTGGGCGCGGCGGGCGCCTCGGCGAGCGCGGCCTCGGGGGCGAGCGGCACGGGAGCCGGGGCGGCCGGGGCCTCAGCCTGCGGCCAGCCGGCGCCGGG
>DASZYF010000193.1:0-14006 GCA_035545535.1 Mycobacteriales bacterium
CGCCGGTGCGGCGCTGGCGCTCACCGCGGCCGCCGCCACGCACGCCGCACCGGCGGCGATGCCGTCCGGTGCGGTGGGCTGTCACGTGTCCTGGCCGGTGTCGACCTACGACGGCACCCGGCAGCCGGCGACGACGACACAGCGCTGGGTCCCGTGCGTCACGACGACGCGGCTGTCCATGTCCGAGACGTCCATCGGTGTCACGAGCAGTGGCGCACTGTTCTTCTCACCGGCCGGCGACGAGAACCACCTGGCCGTGTCGCACGACCACGGCGCGACGTGGTCGCTCGTCGCTCCGACCCACGCCGAGCAGACCGCGCTGTGGAACACGGTCGACCCGGAGGTGACGGTCGACCGGCGCACCGGGCGGTTGTTCTGGGTGCACGTGACCGGACCGACACGGACCCTGCCGGTGGTCGTCGACCAGTCGCCGATCCCACCGCCCGTCGGCCCGCCGCTCGCCACCGCCGTCGCCTTCGCCTACGGGTTCCAGGTGTACTCGTCGTCCGACGAAGGACGGACCTGGACGACCGCCGACTACCGCACCGCTCCCATCACCGACTGGGAGAAGATCGTCGTCGGGCCGCCGCCCGCGGGTGCGGCGCAGCCGCGCGGCTACCCCGACGTCGCCTACGTGTGCGGCAACTCCCCCGACGAGGCGATCGGGCCGGGTCGCTTCTGCTACCGCTCGCTCGACGGCGGCGCATCGTTCGCACCGGCGGGCTTCGTGTACCCGTCGGCGAGCGCGCCGAAGGCGTGCTTCGCCATCAACTCCGACACCGGAGCGGTTGCCGACGACGGCAGCCTGTACCAGCCGATCACGTGCGCCGACGGTGCCTACATCGCGGTGAGCCACGACGAGGGAAGCACCTACACGTGGCATCTCGTCGCCGGCGCCCCCGGGTCGACCGTCCCGGACTCCGGACGCACCGAGATGACGCTCGACGACGCCGGCAACCTGTACGCGGCGTGGCTGGACGCCGGCCGGGTGCGCCTGTCGGTGTCGCGCGACGGCGCGCGGACCTGGTCGGCACCGCGGACGGCGTCGCCGCCGCAGCTGCACCAGATCGCTCTTCCCGCGGTCGTCGGCGGGCCGGCCGGGCACGTGGGTCTCACGTACTACGGGAGCGCGGCGGCCTCGGGGCCGATGGCGGCGTTCCTCACGCAGACGCTCGACGGCCTCGACCCCGATCCGGTGTTCACGACCGCGTCCCTCGAGGAGCCCGGGCACACGAGCGTCGCCGCGACCGGGCTAGCGAGCGGCACACCGCGCGCGGACTACATCGGCGCCACCTACGACCCCGACGGCGTGCTGTGGGCGGCCGTCGATCGGCAGACCGGGCCGGCGGGGGCCGACGGCCTGCTCACGACCGTCGGCGTGGTCGGCCGCCTCGCCCAGCTGGGCGCTCCCGGGCCGACGACGGCGCGACCTCCGGCGAAGCACCGACGCGAACCGCACGTCACCACGCCCGGCGGGTCGCTTGCCGCGACGGGCCTCGACGTCGGCGCCCTCGGCGGCCCGGCCGTCGTGCTGCTCGGCACCGCGTTGATCGGCATCGCGCGGCTCAGGCGCCGGCGGCCCGCCGAGCGCTAGGAGTGCAGGACGTGACGGCCGGCGCTGACGGTCCTGGTCACGCTGCGGCCGTCGCGCGTCGGCAACGTCACGCGCGCTGTCGTGTTCGGCGGGACCGTCACCGTCAACGTGAACCGCGTGCCCCGCTGCCAGCTGACCGTGATGGGGCCGTGCGGCGTGGGCACGGTGCCGGACGCGTGGGTCAGCACGTGCCGCGGTGGCGTGACCGCGAACGTCGCGAAGCCAGGGCTCGTCGGGCGCACGCCCAGCAGCGACTGCTGGATCGCGACCGCCACGTTGGCGCTGAACCCGTGAGACATGCTGTCGCCGTTGCCGGAGAACGACGCGACGGGCGTGCCGCCGATGGGCACGTCCATGTCGACCGGGTCCCACACCTCCCAGCCGAACGTGCCACCGCGCGCGAGGATGTTCGCCCAGCCCGGCTGCTGCGCGTCGGTCAACAGGTGCAGGGCGGCGCGGTCATCCCCGGCGAGCCCGATCGCCTGCAGGAGGTCACCGGCGAAGATCGGCGGGGTGGCCATCTGCTGGGCGACGACGTAGCGCTCGACCCGCGCGCGGCGGGCCTTCGGCACGACGCCGAACAGCAGTGCGTAGGCGTTGTCGGCTTGGCGCGTCTGCGCGTTCAGCGCGACGGGCGGGTTCGTCACCGGGTGGCCCGCGGCGTCGAGGCCGGCGTAGTAGATGCCCGTGGGCCCGACGAGGTGCGCGTTGATCGCGTGCGTGACGAACGCCGCGCGCCGACGGTCGGTCGCGGACGGCCGGCCGAGCGCCGCCTGCATCGTCGCGGTGTGTCCGAAGACGTCGACGGCGAGGGCGTTGAGCAGCGTGTCGACCGGCAGCTGCGTCGCGCTCGTCGAGCCGGTGAACCGCGTGAGGAGTCCCGTGCCGGGATCGATCGAGCGCCAGATGTAGTCGCACAGGTTCTGCACCACGGGCAGCAGCGTGCGGACGGTGGTGCGGTCGCCGGTGCGCAGCCAGTACTGCCACACCCAGTCGCCGTACAGCTCGGTGTAGTCCGGGATCTGCGCGGGGTCGATGCCGGTCGGGTACAGCTTGTTCACTCCGCCGGCCGGCCAGAAGCGGGGTTGTGAGTCGGCGAACTCGAGCAACGACTTGCGGGTCATGTTCACGTCGCCGAACGCCGTCATGGCCGCTTCGGACTCGTTGCGGCCGTCGCCCAGCCACGAGCCTTTCTCGCGCGTGGGCGTGTCCACGAACTGCTCCTGCATCGTGTACAGCGCGGAGTGGACGGCCAATCGGTAGACCGCGTCGAGCGTCGGGTCCGACGACGTGAACGTGCCCGCACTGACGTCCGGCACCGCGGCGTGACGTGTGAGCAGCTCGACGTCGTCCGCGGTGAGTGTCGTCGACGGGTCATCGATCTGGAGGTAGCGGAACGCCAGGTAGTCGAACGGGCGGAACGTCTCGTCGCCGCCGCGCTGCAGGTAGGAGTAGCTCATGTCGGTGTGCTGCGTGCCGCGCGTGGTCGACACCGAGCCGTCGGTGTCGAGCAGGAAGCCCGCGTGCATCCTCACCAGGTGGCCGGGCGCGCCGCCGTGGAACGTGACCTGCGGGATCGCCGAGTACACGGCGCCGAAGTCGGCGACGACCGCGCCCGACGGCAGCACTGTCAGTGCCACGGGATGGATGGGTGCGTAGACGATGCGGGTGCGCACGGGCACGAGGTGCGTCCACGGCATGACCGGGTGCGCGCCGATGACCGTGGCCGGCAGCCACGCTGCCGCGGAGAACGCCGGCGTGCTCCACCCGACCGGCTCGAGCAGACCGTCGATGTTCTCGGTGTAGTCGACCGGGTCGCCCTCTTCGTTGCGTTGCGTCCCCGGCAGCCAGGCACCCGGCATCACGTGCCACGTGCCGTCGGTCACGACGGTCTCGCTCGTGCCGTCCGCGTGCAGCACCGAGATGTGCACGATGACGCCGGGCGCACCGGTGGCCCTTCCCTTGCCCGGGCCCTGCCAGCTGTAGATGACGCCGAACGCGTTGGCCGCACCGGCGTGCAGCAGCGCCGTGACGTCCTGCGTCTCGTAGTACTGCTCATCGGGGAACGAGTACGCCTGCCCCTTGCCCGCCAGCGTGCCGTTGACGTAGAGCTCGTACTGCTGGTCGCCGGACACGTACGCGCGGGCCCGCACCACCGGTGATGCGGAGAGCGTCGCGACCTTGCGCGCGTACGTGTACTCGTCCTCCGGCTCCCACACGCCGAAGCCGCTCTCGATCTCCTGCGTCGTCGGGGTGTCCTCGGGCTCGAACGTCGTGCGCCGGATCCAGTCGGCGTGCCAGTCGCCGTCCCGCAGTGCGGTGTCGAACGTGGCCGGGCGCGACACCGCGCTCGGCGTCCCGCGCCCGTCCCACGTCTGCACGGTCCAGCGGTAGGTCGTGTCGGGCGCGAGCGCGGGTCCGGCGTACGCCACGAACGCCTGCTGGGGGCTGCGCACCCGCCCCGAGTCCCACACCGCTGTCGTGCGAGCACCGGCGGTCAGAGCGGGCCGCACGACGCGGATGCGGTACGCGGACTGGACTGCGCCGCTGCGCGGGTCGGCGACGTACCAGCCGAAGCTCACGTCGTCGGTGCCGAGGCCGATCGGGTCGGTGAGGTCGTCGACCGTCAAGTGCGTCGGCGCACCCGGACGAGCGGCCGCCTTCGCGCCAGCGGCCGCCGGCGACCCGAGGCCGACCGCGAGCAGCAGCACCACGAGGAGGCGCGGCAGGCGGCGGGCGCGGGCCATCCCCTGATCTTCGTCGCGAGCAGGACCGGTCCTGCCCCGGTCGAGCAGGATGGTCCGGTGGCCCACCCCGCCGACCCGACGGCCGTCGCCGCGTGGATGCGCGCCCAGGGCATCGCGGTCGCCGATCCCCTGCGGGCGGACCTCATCGCCGGCGGCCGTTCGAACCTGACCTACAAGCTCACGGACGGCGCCGGCGCGACGTGGGTGCTGCGCCGTCCTCCCACCGGGCACGTGCTCGCGACTGCCCACGACATGGGCCGTGAGTGGCGGTTCATCTCGGCCTTCCACCCCACGCCGGTGCCGGTGCCGGAGCCCGTCGCGCTCTGCGAGGACGCGACGGTCGTGGGGGCGCCGTTCTACGTCATGGGCCACGTGGAGGGCACCGTCCTGAACGACGACTCAGCCGCCGCGGGCCTGTCCGAGGACGCGCGCCGGGTCCTGTCGTTCGACCTGGTCGAGGTGCTCGCGGACCTGCACGCGGTCGACATCGACGTCGCCGGCATCGGCACCATCGGCCCGCGCGAGGACTACCTGGCGCGCCAGCTGCGGCGGTGGAACAAGCAGTGGGAGGCGACCAGCGAGCCCGCCGGGTTGCAGGCGCTGCCGGTCGCGGAGCTGCACGCGAAGCTGACCGCGGCCGCACCGCCGCAAGAGCGCACGGCGGTCGTGCACGGGGACTACCGCGTGGGCAACGTGATCACGTCGGCGGCCGGCCGGGTGCAGGCCGTGCTCGACTGGGAGCTGGCCGCGCTCGGCGATCCCCTCGCCGACGTGGGGTGGATGCTCGGCGGCTGGCTCGAGGCGGGCGAGGACGGGGGCCAGACGATCTCGTCACTGTCACCGACGCACCTGCCGGGCTTCGCGACACGCCGGGCCGTCGCCCAGCGCTACGCCGACCTCACGGGCACCGACGTCGGCCGGATCGACTACTACATCGCGTTCGCGCACTGGCGCCGCGCGGCGATCCTCGCCGGCGTGGCCGCGCGCTACCTCGCCGGCGTGATGGGCGACGACGGCATCGACCCGCACGAGTACCGCGACGCCGTCGAGGCCGGGCTGCGCCCGACCATCGAGGACGCGCTCGCCCTGCTGGCCTGACCGGCCACCCGCACCATCCGCGCGCGGCGTTCGCGACGACGGTGGACTGCGCTCCGCTCAGGCGATCGACGGGCTGTCGTCGTACGCGAGCTGCCCGCCCAGCCACGCGCCGAACCCGACGAAGCCGAGGCTGAGCGCGGACACCGCCGCCGCACCGACGTGGTGGCCGCGGCCGCGCATCCGCCAGGACTTGAGGCCGAGCACGGTCGCCACGTCCATCGTCGCCGCGTGCACCAGCCCGACGCGCCGGGCCGGGCCGGCCTCCATCGTCGACCAGTCCGACAGGCCGGCGAGCACCGCCGGCAGCGCCGACACGATGCCCAGACCGACGAGCCGGCGCGCCGCGCGCTCCGAGGCCTTCGGGCTGGTGATGTCGAGCACCGTCGCACCGATGAAGGACCCGATGGGCAGGCCGACGAGCGCGGCGTGCAACGGGTGACCGAGCCAGGAGCCGGACAGAACCTGACGCGCCTTACCGCGCCCCAGCGTCGTCTCGAGGGCGTGCGCGAGCGGGTTCGCGGCGACGTCCAGAGCACCGAGCTCGCGGAGCTTCGCATCGGTGCGTTCCAGCGGGGGCAGGGTCGGCGCGGGCATGTCACAGCTCCTCAGGTCGTCGTAGGAGGGACGTACCCCCACGGCGGGTGATCATGCGCGTGCGCGGGTAGCACCACGGCATGGAAGGCGCCGACAACCCCATCGAGGACCCCGTCAACGGGCTGGACCTGCTGTCCGAGCAGCACGAGCAGATCAAGCATCTGCTCGCTCGCGTGCGCGAGAACGCCGGCACGGCGGCGGCGGTCTCCGACTTCTCCGAGCTGCGGCGGCTGCTCTCGGTGCACGAGACCGCGGAGGAGATCGTCGTCCGGCCGCTGACCCGGACCGAGGTCCCCAACGGGCGCGGCGTGGCGGGGGCGCGCATGAACGAGGAGAACGAGGCGAAGGTCGTGCTCGCGAGATTAGAGAAGCTCGGGGCCGACAGCGCCGAGTTCGCCGCTGAGTTCCCGAGCTTCGAGTCCGCGGTCCTCGCGCACGCCGAAGCCGAGGAGCGGGACGAGCTCGCGCCGCTGAAGGCGATGCAGCGCGAAGGCCACCTGAGCCAGCTGGGCAGCTCGATCATCGAGGCCGAGCGCACTGCCCCGACCCATCCGCACCCGCACGCGAAGACGACCGCGGCCAACATCGTCCTCGGGCCGTTCGCCGCGGTCCTCGACCGGGTGCGCGACGCCATCGCGCACCGCCGCGCTTCCTGACGCCGAACGATCCCGCGCGGGATCAGGCGTGGGACGCTGCGGAGCGCGGCGAGTCAGAGCTCGAGCGGCTCGACCGCAACTGGAGCGAGCTGCTGCAGGAGATCCGGGTCGCGCAGACCGGTGTGCAGCTGCTGACCGGGTTCCTGCTCACGCTTCCCTTCCAGCAGCGCTTCGCGCAGCTCGAGCACCGGCAGCGCCTCGACTACCTCGTCGCCGTAGGCCTGGCGTCCTGCGCCACGGCGCTGCTGATCGCACCGGTGCCGTTGCACCGGCTGCTCTTCCGCCAGCACGCGCGGCGCGAGCTCGTCGCGGTCGCCCACCGCTGTGCGCTCATAGGCCTGTGGCTGCTCGGGCTCGCGGTCGCCGCCGTCGTGCTGCTCATCTTCTCCGTGGTGGAGGGCAGCGACGCGGGCTACGTGGCCGGTGGGGTCACGTTCGCCCTCGTCGCCGCCCTCTGGGTGGTGCTGCCGGCAACGGCTCGGCTGGCTATCCCTCGCGAGGAACGTCGCCGCGCCACGCACCGGTAGCCGTGCCGCGCTCCTCGATGAACTCCTTGAACCGCTTCAGGTCGAGCTTCACGCGGCGGTCGTCAGCACCGATCGCGGCGCCTGCCTTCTCGGTGAGCGACTCCGCTTCCCAGTCGATCTGGACCATGATGCGGGTCTTGCTCTTGTCGAGCTGGTGGAAGGTGACGGCTCCGGCGTTGCTGGTGCCGTCGGTCGCCTTCCAGGCGACCCGCTCGTCCGGGTTCTGCTCGGTGATCTCGGCGTCGAACTCCCGCGTCGCACCGGCGATGGTCGTCTTCCAGTGCGTGTGACGGTCGTCGAGCTGCTTCACCTCGTCGACGCCCTCCATGAACTGCGGGAACGTCTCGAACTGCGTCCACTGGTCGTAGGCGGTGCGGATGGGGACGTCGACGTCGATCGACTCTTCGATCGTCGGCATGGTGCATCTCCTCTGGGTCAGGGGTTGGGGATGTCGACGTTGTACCCGTCCCTGCCGGCCTCTACCGCCGCATGACCGCGGCCACCACGCTAGGAGCGGATCTCCTGGACCTTCTGCTTGATGCCCTGCTTGATGACGCCCCAGCGGTCCTCGTCGCCCTTGAGCATCGCCTTGCCCATCGCCGCCATCTGCTCGAACGTCGCGTGCGGCGGGACAGGGGGAACGTCCGGATCGGTGCGCACGTCGAGGACGACCGGCCGGCCGGCCGACAGCGCGCGGTCCCACGCCGGCCCGACCTCGTCGGTCTTCTCGACGTTGATGCCTTCGAGGCCGATGCTCCGGGCGAACGCGGCGTAGTCGACGTCGGGCAGGGTCTGTGACTCCGCGAACTTGGGGAAGCCGCCCATCGCACGCAGCTCCCACGTCACCTGATTGAGGTCGTCGTTGTGCAGGACGGCCACGACGAGGTGGGGGTCGTCCCACTCCTGCCAGTAGCGCGAGATGGTGATGAGCTCGGCGAGGCCGTTCATCTGCATCGCGCCATCGCCCGTCATGGCGATCGCCGGCACGCCGGGGCGGGCCCACTTCGCGCCGATGGCGTAGGGGACGGCCGGCCCCATCGTCGCGAGCGTGCCGCTGAGGCTGCCGCGCACCCCGCCGCGGAACTGCAGGTAGCGGCCGTACCAGTCGGCCGAGCTGCCGGCGTCGGCGGTGATGGTCGCGCCGGGTGGCAGCCGCACCGACAGCTCGTGGAACAGGCGCATCGGGTTGATGGGATCGGCGTCGGTCAGCGCGGTGCGCTCCAGCACCTGCTGCCAGTCGCGGACGTCGGCCTCGATCTGCTCGCGCCAGCTGCGGTCTTCCTTGCGCTGCAGCAGCGGCAGCAGGGCCGTCAGGGTGGCCTTCGCGTCGCCGACGAGGTTGACCTCGTAGGGGTAGCGCAGGCCGATCATCGCGCCGTCCTTGTCGATCTGGACCGCGCGCGCCTGCTCGAGCTGCGGCAGGAACTGCGTGTACGGGAAGCTCGACCCGACGGTGAGGAGGGTGTCGCAGCCCTCCATCATCTTGTAGCTCGGCACCGTGCCGAGCAGGCCCACGGTGCCGGTGACGAACGGCAGGTCGTCACCGAGCACGTCTTTGCCGAGCAACGCCTTCGCCACACCGGCGCCCAGGGCATCCGCGACGCTCGTCAGCTCGGCGTGTGCACCACGGGCGCCCTGGCCGGCGAGGATCGCGACCCGTCGGCCCGCGTTGAGCAGGTCAGCGGCAGCTCGCAAGCCGTCGCTGTCGGGGACCACGATCCCTTCCGTGATCCCGAGGCTCGACGGGACCTCCTTGAACGCGTGACCTGGCAGGACGTGCTCGAGCTCGAGCACGTCCGAGGGCACGATGACGCAGGTGGGCACGCGGCGCGTCAGCGCGACGCGCATCGCGCGATCGATGAGGTTGGGCAGCTGCTTCGGCACCGTGCACGTCTGCACGAACTCGCTGCACACGTCCTTGAACAGGGACTGGAGGTCGACCTCTTGCTGGTAGGAACCACCGAGCGCGCTGCGGCTGGTCTGGCCGACGATCGCCACCACGGGGACGTGGTCGAGCTTCGCGTCGTAGAGGCCGTTGAGCAGGTGGATCGCGCCCGGCCCGCTGGTGGCGCAGCAGACGCCGACCTGATCGCTGAACTTGGCGAAGCCGACCGCCTCGAACGCGGCCATCTCCTCGTGCCGGGCCTGCACGAACTGCGGCCCGAGGCCCTCCTTGTTGGCCTTGCCCCATGCGCCGAGCAGTCCGTTGATCCCGTCACCGGGATAGCCGAAGACCTGCTTCACCCCCCACTCGCGCAGCCGGGTGAGGATGAAGTCGCCGACGGTCGGGCTGCTGCTCACGGCACACTTCGCATGGGCAGGGGTGTACCCGGAGCGCTCCGGGTACCAACGTTGACGTGACTGCGCACGCTGCGAACCCGGCCGAACGTCTCACCGCGAAGGTGCGCTCCGAGGTGCGCAGCGATGTGGCGCAGTACGAGCACGGTGAGGAGCGCCCGCTCAAGGGCTATCTCGCGCTGCTCGGCACGTACGGGTCGCTCGTCGGCACGCTCGCGGCCACCATCCGCTGGCGACGCGCACCGCTGCCCGAGCGCATCCCTCCCTACGACCTGGCGCTGATCTCGGTCGCCACGCACAAGGTGGCTCGTGTCATCGCGAAGGACCCGGTGACCAGCCCGTTCCGCGCGCCGTTCACCCGCTACGAAGGTCAGCAGGGCCCGGCCGAGCTGCAGGAGCAGGTTCGCGGCCACGGGTTCCGGCACGCGGCGGGCGAGCTGCTGACCTGCCCGTTCTGCCTCGGCCAGTGGGTCGCGACGGTGTTCGCGGGCGGGTACGTGCTGGCCCCCCGGCTCACGCGCCTCGTCGCCGCGACCTTCACCGCCGTAGCCGCGGGCGACGCACTGCACCACGCCTACGCCGCGATCCAGCCCGACGACGAGGGCTGACGGCTCAGCGCCGCGTCCGCCGCAGTGCGAGGGCAGCGACGGCCACCGCACCCAAGCCGGTGAGCGGCCAGCGCCGCAGGCCCAGCCACGTCGCCGGGCTGTGGCCGTGGGACCGATCGGTGAAGTCGCCGTGCGCACCCTGGTCGCCCGGGACCGGCTCGTAGAGGTTCGGACGGAGCATCCCGGCGGCGTCCTTGGTGGTCTGCTGGCTCTTGTAGCCGGTGCGTCCCAGGTAGCGGTCGAGCAGCGGCGCGATGACCCGGTTGCCGAGGATGGTCCCGGTGGTCGTCACGCCCACCCACGTCGCGCGGCGGGGATGCCGGGCGACGTGTGCGATCGCTCGGGCGCCGACCTCGGGCGCGTAGATGGGCGGGACCGGCTGCGGGTGGTGCGGCAGCGCGGACTTGACCCAGTCGAACTGCGGCGTGTTCAGGGCGGGCATGTGCACCATCGCGACCCGCACCTTGCTCTTGTCGTGGAGCAGCTCGGTGATGACGCTCTCGGTGAAGCCGACCATCGCGTGCTTCGCACCGCAGTACGCGGCCTGCAGCGGGATCCCGCGGAACGCCAGCGCGGAACCGACCTGCACGATCGTGCCGGCGTCCCGCGGCTTCATCCGTCGCAGTGCGGCGCGCGTGCCGTTGACGAAGCCGAGGTAGGTGACGGCGTTGGCCCGTTCGAAGTCCTCCGGCAGCACGTCGGTGAACGGCGCGAAGACCCCGGTCATCGCGTTGTTCACCCACAGGCCGATCGGTCCGAGCTCGCGCTCGACCTGGTCCGCGGCGAGCTCGACCTGCTCGTGGTCCGCTACATCTGTGGGGATCCCGATGGCCCGCCGTCCCGCCGCGACGACCTCCGCGCACGTCGCCTGGAGAGCATCACGGCCGCGCGCGAGCACGGCCACGTCCCAGCCGTCCTTCGCGAGCTCGCGCACCGTCGCCCGGCCGAGGCCCGCGGTCCCTCCGGTCACCACGGCGACGCCGCGGGGCGCGACGGCGCGAGGCCCGCTCGTCTCCGCCGGCGCTGAGGCCGGCCGCAGCACGTCGGTCACGGCGCTCGTGACGTGACGTCGGCGGTGGCGGTCGGGGTGGCCGCCGGTGCCGGCGTCGGGTGGATGGTGGGGCCGCTCTTGCCGGAGAGCGCGACCGCGAGAGCGATCGCCACGATGAGGACGACGAGGAAGCCCCCGGCGATCATCCATTGGCGGCCGGTGACCGGCGGCGACGATCGGCGCAGCCGCGGTCCCGTCGACGACGACGTGTCCTGCACGATCGGATCACCTCCTGCACCGGGTATGGAAGGAGCATGCGTAGGACGGCGCGGGGCCAAACGTCGGCACGCGCCGAGGAACCGGCCGAGTCGCTGCGGCAGATGGCGCTCTGCGCCGACGGCGAGCGCGGCATGGTGATCGGTTCGCACGGGGAGATCGGCTGGCTGTGCTTCCCCCGCTGGGACAGCCCCGCCGTCCTCTCCGGGCTGCTCGGCGGGCAGAGCCACTACAGCATCGCGCCGCTCGGCCGCTGCACCTGGGGCGGCACGTACGTCGAACGCAGCCTCGCCTGGGAGGGCCGCTGGGTGCTCACTGACAGCGAGGTGACCTGCCGCGACGCGCTCGTCGCACCCGGCGACGACGACCGCCTCGTGCTGCTGCGGCGCGTGACCGGGGTGTCCGGCCGGACCCGGCTCGCCGTCACGCTCGACCTCCGCGCCGGCTTCGACCGTCAGCCGTCGCGCGACCTGCGGCGCGGCCGCGACGGCACGTGGAGCGGCCGCTGCGGACCGCACTGGTGGACGTGGCAGAGCGGAGCCACCCGCACGGCCACGGTCCCCGCCGGCCGCGGCGAGGCGTTGCACGGGACGTTCACCGTGGAGGCCGGGCAGTGCATCGACTTCGTCCTCGTGCTCGCGACGACGGAATCGCGAGCCTCGCCCGTCGATCCGAACGGCGCGTGGTCCGACACGTTGGCGTGGTGGACGGACCGGATGCGCCTCGAGGTGCCGGTCCGTCACGCGCGACGCGACGCGCGCCATGCGCGTGCAGTGCTCACCGGGCTCACCAGCCGGCACGGCGGCATGGTCGCCGCGGCCACGACATCGCTCCCCGAACGGGCCGATCGCGGCCGCGACTACGACTACCGCTTCGCGTGGATCCGCGACCAGTGCTTCGCCGGGCAGGCGGCGGCGAGCGCCGGTGACGCGGCCCTGCTCGACAACGCGGTGCGCTTCGTCGCCGAACGCATCCTCGCCGACGGGCCGGACCTGTGCCCGGCGTACGCCGTCGACGGCGGGCGGGTGCCGCCCGAGACGACCCTGCCCCTTCCCGGCTACCCCGGTGGCAAGGCCATCGCCGGCAACCGGGTGACGGCGCAGCACCAGCTCGATGCGTTCGGTGAGGCGCTCTCCCTTCTCGCGGCGGCCGACGAGGTGGCCGGTCTCGATGAGGAGCTGTGGAATGCGGTCGAGGTCGCCGCGACGGCGATCGCCGCGCAGTGGGAGCAGCCGGACGCCGGGATCTGGGAGCTCGAGCCCGCGCAGTGGACGCACAGCAAGCTCATGTGCGTGGCCGGTCTGCGCGCCATCGCGCAGCGACCACGGGCAGGTGGCCGCGCAGGTGAGTACGCGAAGCTCGCCGACACGATCCTCGCGCGCACCGCGGCGACCTCCACGCACCCGAGCGGCCGGTGGCAGAGAGCGGAGGACGACGACCGGGTCGATGCCGCCCTGCTGTTCGCGGTGATCCGCGGCGCGCTTCCACCCGACGACCCGCGCAGTCAGCGCACGCTGCGCGCCGTCCTCGACGACCTCACCGACGACGGCTACGTCTACCGCTTCCGGCACGACGGCCGTCCGCTCAACGAGGCCGAGGGCGCGTTCGTCCTCTGCGGGTTCGCGATGTCGCTCGCCCAGCTGCGTCACGACGACCCGGTCGCGGCGATGGCGTGGTTCGAGCGCAGCCGGACCGCGTGCGGCCCTCCCGGCCTCCTCACCGAGGAGTACGACGTGCGCGAACGGCAACCGCGGGGCAACCTTCCTCAGGCCTTCGTGCATGCGCTGCTGCTCGAAGCCGCGCACGCCCTGAGCACGGCGGTGCCCGACAACTGCCCGGACGCGGCGACGTCATGACCGGCGCCGCCCTGTTCGACGTCGACGGCACGCTCGTCGACTCCACGTACCTGCACGTCGTGACGTGGTCACGCACGTTCCTCGAAGCCGGTCTGACCGTCAGCAACGCCCGCATCCATCGGGCGATCGGGATGAGCGGCACCCGCATGCTCGCCTGGCTGCTCGGCGAGGACGAAGCGCGCCGCGTCGAGGCCACCGTCACTCCACGCCACAGTGAGCTGTTCCTGGACCAGATCGGGTCGTTGCGCCCGACGCCCGGCGCGCGCGAGCTCATCGCGTACCTCGTCGAGCACGGCGTGCGCGTCGTGCTCGCGACCTCGGCGGCGCCGGAGGAGCGGGAAGCACTGCTGCGGGTGCTCGACCTGCCGGTGCCCGTCGCGGCGATCACCGATGCGAGCGACGTCGACGAGTCGAAGCCCGACCCCGAGCTCTTGCACATCGCGCTCAGCCGGGTCGACACCGATCCGCGCGGGTCGACGATGGTCGGGGACGCGCGGTGGGACATGCAGGCCGCGCTGCGCGCGGAGGTGGTCGGCATCGGCGTGCGCTGCGGCGGGCTGTCCGAGGATGAGCTGCTGGCCGCGGGCGCCTCCGCGGTCTTCGACGACCCGGGCGCGCTCCTGGAGGCGGTCGATACCTCCCCACTCGCCGCCCTGCTGCCTTGAGCAAGCGCTCGCCCCGCCGGGACGAAACCGCATCGGCAACGCGTAGCGTCAGCGCGATGGGTGTGCGCGAGCGGTTCAACGTCACCGAGCTCGGTG
>DASZYF010000194.1:0-15229 GCA_035545535.1 Mycobacteriales bacterium
CACGTCGCCGTTCACGGTCGACTCGCTCTCCAACGCGACGCACACGCTCGAGCTCCGCGCGACCGACGGCGCCGACAACACCAGCACGGCCACGTCCTACAGCTGGACCGTCAACAGCAGCCTGGTGTACGAGCCGGTCACCTTCGCGAGCGGCCCGGCGGACCCGAGCAACGACACGAACCCGTCCTTCGACTTCGGTGTCTCGGACGGCAACACCTCGGTCACCGGGTACACCTGCTCGCTCGACTCCGCGGCGTTCACCGCCTGCGACCCCACGACGGGACCCGTGGCGGTGGACCTCTCCACCGCGGCCGACGGCCTGCACTCCTTCGCCGTCATCGCGCACTACGGAGGCACCTCGAGCGCCACCGCGGTGTACAAGTGGCACCTCGACACGGTCGCGCCGGCCACGCCGTCGGTCGACCCGGTCGCCTCGCCTTCCCAGGCCGCGGCGGTGACGTTCAGCGACACCGACTCCGACGTCGCCACGTTCACCTGCCAGATCGACGCGCTCGCGCCGGTCTCCTGCGCCAGCCCGTTCACGGTCACCGCCGCAGGCACCCACACCGTCGCGGTCAGCGCAACCGACTACGCCGGCAACACGAGCGCTCCCGCGACGTCGAACAGCTTCGTCGTGAAGACGAGCACGACCGCCCCGACGTTCACCGGCAGCGCCGACAAGTTCAAGACGCACGCGGTGTCGCTGAGCGTCCAGGCGACCGAGGCGGGCGACACGCTCTCCTGCGCCCTCGACAGCGGCACCCCCGTCGACTGCACCGGCGGCACGTTCGAGGCGACCACCTCCGACGGCAACCACACCCTGCACGCGACAGCCACGGACGGCGTCGGCAACAAGGCGTCGTCGGCCTTCCCGTTCCTGGTGAAGACCAGCACCACGGCCCCGACGGTCGCGTCCAGCGACCCCGCGACGTTCCACGTGCACACCGTGGTCCTGCACGTCGCGTCCACCGACCCCGGTGACACCCTGGCGTGCTCGCTCGACGGCGCCGCGGCAACCGACTGCACCGGTGGCGTGTGGACCGGCACCGTCGCGGACGGCGTGCACCACCTGACCGTCACCGCGAAGGATGCGCTGGGCAACACGGCCTCCACCGTGCGCGCGTTCACCGTCGACACCTCGCTCTCGGGCGGGGTCGACGACCCGGGCTACGGCAACCTCGTGGGCTCGGTGGCGTCGTGGACGACGGTCAAGGCCAAGGGCACCTACGGCGGCAGCTACATCGAGCAGCGCAACGCGGGCGCGTCGGTGACGGTCGCCTTCGCCGGCCCGTCAGTCACCTGGTACACGGTGACCGGCCCGGACCAGGGCGTGGCCAAGGTCTACATCGACGGCAAGAGCCACGGCTCGGTCAACGACTACGCGACCAAGCGGCACACCAAGGTCGCGCACACCATCACCGGCCTGAAGAAGGGTGCGCACAAGCTGCGCATCGTCGTCGCCGGCAAGAAGGGCGCGAAGACGGCGACCGACCAGCTGGTCTCGCTCGACGCCGTGAAGGTCGGCAAGAAGGTCCTGAGCACGCCGAAGGTGACCGCGTTCTGGCGCTTCCTCACGGTGAGCGGCGTCTCCGTGCCGACGACCGACCTCGCCGGCTCGGCGCTCGCCGCGACCTTCAGCGGCACCAGCGTCACCTGGTTCGACCTGGTCGGCCCCACCGCCGGCAAGGTCACCGCCTTCGTGGACGGCGTGAACCGCGGCGTGTTCGACGATCACGCGGCGACGGTCGCGGCGACGGCACACAGCGTCACCGGCCTGTCGGCCGGCGTGCACGTCATCAAGCTGGTCACCTCGCCCGGCACGAAGAAGGGCGCCTTCGTCTCGATCGTCGCCATCCGCGCGAAGTAGCTCCCGCGCGGTAGCCGCACCTCACGCCGACGCCGGCGTCAGCGCCCCGACGCTGATGCCGGCGTCGTCGCGTCAGCAGTCGGCGTCGGTCGCCGCGATCTCCTCCGACGAGAGCTTCGCCAGAGCGGCGCGGTGCTCGGCGTTGATGTCGGCCGCGGTCTTGTGGCCGTCGGGGTGGTGCGTGCGGCACGTGACGTAGCTGGTGCCGTCCACTGGATGACGTCCGATGCGCCAGCAGCGGTGCACGTGGCAGTTGTGCTTGCGCGCGAGCAGGTACAGGCCGCCGAACAGAGGCACTCCCTGCGCGAAGCCCGACCAGAACGCGTACCAACCGCCGCTGTCGGTGCCGAAGATGTTGACGGCACTCACAGATGGGCCTCGGCCGGCGGGCCGGGGAGGTCCACCAGCGGCGCGAGAGCCTCGCGGTGATGGTCGGGCGAGCCGAGCGCCACCTGGTCGGCCTTGGCGCGCTTGAGGAACAGGTGTGCAGGGTGCTCCCAGGTGAAGCCGATGCCGCCGTGCAGCTGCACGCACTCCTCAGCCGCCCGCACGGCGAGGTCGGAGCAGAACGCCTGCGCGAGGCACACCGCCACCGGCAGATCCTTCTCGTCACCGGCGAGGCACGCCGCGGCGTAGCGCGCAACCGCGCGGGCCTGCGAGACCGCGACGAACAGGTCCGCGAGCCGGTGCTTGATGACCTGGAACGACCCGATCGTGCGGCCGAACTGCTTGCGCTCGCGCACGTAGTCGAGCGCCATCGTGAAGCAGCGCTCGGCAACGCCCACCTGCTCCGAGGCGAGCAGCACCGCTGCGGCGACGAGCGCGTCGTGCACGGCACGCTCGGCCAGCTCGCCCGACGCCAGGCGCTCCCCGGCCGCACCGCGCAGGACGACGTCGGCGATCGGCCGCGTCTGGTCCAGCGACGTCACCGGCTCGACGATCGCGTTCGCCGCCGGCACGGCCCAGAGCTCGAACACGTCACCGCTGCGCGCGGGCACGAGCAGCATCTCGGCATCGCGCGCGTCCGCGACGTTGCGCACCGTTCCCGTGAGCGCTCCGTCCGTCACGGTCACAGGGGTGCTCGGGGTGGCCCACGGCGAGGTCGCGAACGAGAGGACGAGCGTGGCCGTCGTCGTGCCGTCGAGCAGCTCCGGCAGGCGCTCGGGCGCGCAGACGGCGAGCGCCTCGGTCGCGAGCACGGCCGAGCCGAGGAACGGCGTCGGCGCGAGCGAGTGGCCGACCTCCTCCATCACCACCGCCGTCTCGCGGTAGGACGCACCGCCGCCGCCGACCGCCTCGGGCAGGTGCAGCCCCGCCGCCCCCAGGCCCGCGAGCGAGCTCCAGAGGCCGGGGTCGTAGGCGAGGTCGCCCTCGAGGGACTTGAGCGTGTCCGCAATGGGCGCGCTGTCGGTGAGCAGGTCGCGCACGGCTTCGCGCAGCTGCTCCTCGACCTCGCTGTAGAGGAGGTCGACGTTCGCGGCGTTGGTCGCGCTCATCGCACGCTCTCCCGCCAGGACACGTCCTTGTCGACGCGATGCTCCGGCGGCAGGCCGAGCACCCGCTCGGAGATCACGGTGCGCAGGATCTCCGACGTGCCGCCCTCGATCGAGTTGCCCTTCGCCCGCAGGTACGCGAACGCGGCACCGCGCCCGTAGAAGTCGGTCATCTCGGGGCGGCGCAGCGTCCAGTCGGGGTAGCGCAGCGCGTCCTCGCCGAGGAGCTCGAGCGCGAGGCCCGAGATCCGCTGGTTCAGCGTCGCGAACGTCAGCTTCACTCCCGACCCTTCCGGTCCCGGGGTGCCGACGGCGAGCTGCTGGCGCACACGCTCCGCGGTGAGGCGGCCGACCTCGGCGTCGACCCACGCGCGCAGCACGGAGTCGTGCATGCCGGCGGTGCGGTCCGCCTCGCGCTCGCGCCACAGGTCGGCGAGCAGCCCGATCATGCCGGCCTCGCGCGGCATCGCCTGCCCGCCGATGGCCACCCGCTCGTTGTTGAGCGTCGTCTGCGCGACGCGCCAGCCGTCGCCGACGCCGCCGAGCCGCAGGCTGTCCGGGAGCTTGACGCTGGTGAGGAAGACCTCGTTGAACTCCGCCTCGCCGGTCATCTGGCGCAGCGGCCGCACCTCGACACCGGGGTCGGTCATGTCGCAGATGAAGTACGTGAGCCCCCGGTGCTTCGGCGCGTCGGGGTCGGTGCGGGCGACGAGGATCGCCCACCGCGCCTGGTGCGCCATCGACGTCCACACCTTCTGCCCGTCGATCACCCAGGTGTCACCGTCGAGCACCGCACGCGTGCCGAGCGCCGCGAGGTCGGAGCCGGCGCCCGGCTCGCTGAACAGCTGGCACCAGATCTCCTCGCCGCACCAGAGCGGGCGGAGGAAGCGCTCGTGCTGCTCGGGCGTGCCGTGCGCGAGGATCGTCGGCGCCGCCATCCCGAGGCCGATGCCGTTGCGCTCGCGGTTGTGCGACGGCGCGCCCGCGGCGGCGAACAGGTCGTCGGCGACGACCTGCAGCTCGCGCGGGGCGGCCAGCCCGCCTTTGCCCTCCGGGAAGGAGATCCAGGCGAACCCGGCGTCGAAGCGGGCCCGGTTGAAGGCGATCGGATCGGTGGTCGTCGGGGGGTGCTCGGCGAGGAACGCGGCGACCCGCTCGCGCACCTCGTCGGCGGTCATGACCTCACTCATGACCGCGAACCTAGAGCCTGAAGAGGTGACGTCCCCGCCGCGACGCCGACGGCAGCGGGCGACGCGGCGCAGAGCGGTGGCCTGGTCGAGCTGGGCGCGGGTGAGCGCCGCGCCGGGCAGCCGCGCACCGTCGGCGGGCGGGCGCAGCCCGGCGAGCAGGATGCCCGCGTGGCGCTTCCAGGCATCCGGTGCGACGTCTCGCGTGGAGGACACGGCCCCGGCCATGCTCCACAGCGACACGACGAAGTCGGAGTAGGTGACCTCGCGGCGCAGCCGGCCGGCCTCCTGCGCGTCGGCCATCAGCCGGCGCACGCGCGGCTCGACCTCGCGGGTGAGGCGGCCGGAGGGCGCCTCACCGCCGAGCAGCGGCGGGAGGGCCGGCCCGTAACGCGCGATCACCGAGCCGAACGCGGTGAAGTAGTGCTCGAAGCCGTGGCCGGTCGGTTCGGTCTGCGCCTTCTCGATCAGCTCGACGATGTGGTCGATGATCCCGTCGGCCAGCGCGTCGAGCAGGGCCTGCTTGGTCGGGAAGCGCCGGTAGAGCGTGCCGACACCGACGCCGGCGCGGCCGGCGATCTCGTCGACGCTCGCCTCGATGCCGAGCTCGGTGAAGGCGGCCAGCGCACACGACAGCAGCTTGAGACGGTTGCGCTCGGCATCGCTGCGCAGGGGACGCTCGGTGGTGGTCATGCGTCCGCCAGCACCCCACCATCGTGGCGCAGAGCCGCCTGCACGAACGGCTCATCCGCCTTACGTGTCGGGACCGTCAGCGCCGCGAAGACGGTCAGGACGGCCGCGAGCGCCATCGCCAGGAACGCGTGGGTGTAGCCGCTCTCCTTGGGCAGCGAACCCGCGTGGACACCCGAGGTCACCAGCACCGAGGCGATGGTGGTGCCGATGGCTCCACCGATCGTGCGCAGGTTCGAGTTCATGCCGGCCGCGGCCCCGACCTGGTCGGCCCGCACCGCCTCGACCACGAGCGTCGACAGCGCCGAGAAGCCGAGCGCCACCCCGATGCCGAACAACCCGCTGCAGGCCGACACGACCCTCAGGTCGCCGTGCACCGATCCGTACATCACGTAGGCGACGGCGCAGCACAGCGAGCCGACCACGGTGACGGCCTTCGAGCCGATGCGCGTGGTGATCCGACCGACCAGGAAGCCCATCACGAAGGTGGCCACCGCGTTCGGCAGCTGCACCAGGCCGGACGTCGTCACGGACAGGCCGAACCCGTAGCCGGCGCTCTTCGAGGTCTGCATGAAGGCCGGCAGCAGCACCGCGCATGCGTACAGCACGGCGCCGAACAGCAGGGCCGCGAGGTTGGCGCGGAACACGGCGGGCTCGCGCATCATGGAGAGCTCGATCAGCGGGTTCTTGCCCTTCGCCTCGATGGCGACCCAGGCGGGGAGGGCCACGGCGAACCCGACGAGCAGGCCGATGACGCGGGCGCTTCCCCAACCCCACACCGGGCCCTCGCTCACGCCGAGGAGCAACGTGACCAGCCAGAGCGACAGCGCGACCGCCGGCAGCAGCGTGACCTTCCCCGGGGCACGCACGGGCGACTCGGGGACGAACAGGTGGGTGGCGACCAGCGCGCCGACGATGGGTGGCAGGGGCAGCCAGAAAAGCCAGTGGAAGCCGAGGTTGCTCACGACCGGCCCGGCGAGCACGAGCGCGAGACCGCTGCCGGCGGCGAGCAGCGCCGACACGGTGCCGATGGCGCCCGCCACCCGTTCGGCCGGCAGCTCGTCACGGATGATCCCGAACGCGAGGGCGAACACCGCGCCGCCCACGCCCTGGATGAGCCGGCCCGCGATCAGCACTGCGATGGAGGGCGCGAGCGCACACACGACCGTGCCCGCGGTGAGCGCCAGCTGGCAGATGAGGAGGACCTTCTCCTTGCCGACGATGTCGCCGTAGCGGCCCAGGATCGGCGTGGCGATGGATGCCGACAGGAGGTAGGCCGTCATGACCCACGCCACCGTCTCCTGCGAGGTGCCGTAGTGGCGCTGGATCAGCGGGAGGACCGGCAGGACGAACGACTGCATCAGCGCGAACGCCGTCGTGGCCAGGCACAGGACGAAGAAGGTCAGCTTCGGCCGGCTCCGCTTCTCCCTCACGCGGCCTCGAACTCGACGCGCTCGCCACCCCGGCCGTGCAGGGCCGCCTGCACGAACGGCTCGTCCTTCTTGCGGGTCGGCACGGCGACCGCGGCCAGCGCGACGCACGGCACCGCGAACGTGAGCCGCGGTCGCGACGTCGTCGCGTGACCCATCAGGAACCCCTCCGCCGGTAGCGGAGCGATCCCTCCGCTTCATCGCACCTTAGAGGCGGAGCGGAGCAGGCGCTCCGCTCTGTGAGCGCCCGCACGCGGGGACGTCAGCCCTTGGGGGTGCCCTTCGGGGTCTCGGTCGGCTTGCCCGGGTGGGTCGGCCGCACCGGGTGGGTCGGGTGCGGGGGCTTGCTGGGGTGGGCCGGCTTGGACGGCTTCGCCGAGTGGCTCGGCTTCGCCGGGTGGCTGGGGTGCGCGGCCCGGGTCGGGTGCGCCGGGTGGCTCGGGTGCGCGGTCGGTCCGCCGTCAGGGGCGCCGGACCTCCCCGGGTGCGGGACGGTCGCGCAGTACGCGGCGATGCCGTCCGCGCCGCCCGCGGCCTTCACGAGGTCGGCGTACGCGGTGGACCTCGGGCCGAGCCCGCCGTGGGACCACGCGGTGCACAGGCCGAACGCCGCCGGGCCGCTGGCGTTCGGGCCGTGCGGTGACGGCGACCCGCTCGGTGCGGCAGCGGGGCTCGCGGAGCCCGACGCCTCGGGGCTCTCCGGGCCGCCGTGGTCCGAGGCCGGCGCGCCGAGCGTGACGCCGCGCGAGCCCGGTGAGGGTGCGCCGATGGTGCTGTGCGCCAGCCGCTGCAGACCGTGCGGGAGCGTGTTCGTGTAGGCCGCCGCCGCGAGGCCGCCGACGGGGACCGCCGCCGCGACGCCCGCGATCAACAGGTTCGGCAACGCGAGCGACCCGACGAGGACCGTGCGACGGCGACGGCGACGGGCCGACGTGAGATCCCCGCTCATGACGGCGCGGAACGCCGCCATGGCCGTGTCCTCACCACGAAGCTCGTTCGGAAGGGGAGGACCGGAGAACGCGGACAGGACACCGGCGACGCCCGCGTAGGCACCGGAAGCGTCATCGGGCAGCTCGTGGCCGCCGAGCAGCTGCTCGGCGAGCACCTCGTCTGCCCGTCCGGTGGACGCCACCCGGCGGACGAACGACAGCGGAGACCTCACGCGAGCGGAACGTCGGTAGCGATCATCCCGTTACGCCCTGTCCATCTGCCGGCAAAGCATCTGACGGCGAACCACCCGCGGGCGTCCCCGAGGCCCGCAGGAGCACCGCGAGCCGCTTCAGCGCACGGTGCTGAGCGACCCGCACGGCGCCGGGCGACTTCTTGACGATCTTCGCCACCGCCGCGACGTCCAGGTCGGCGAGCACCCGCAGGGACACGATCTCGGCCTGGTGCGGCGGCAGCGCGGAGACGAGCCGGATCGCCTCCTCGGTCGAGACGGCGGACAGCACCTCAGCGGCCACGTCGGTGCTCGACACCGGGTCGAGGACGGTCCAGTCGTCGATGAGCACCGTCGGGGTGCGGCTCGCCTTGCGCGCGGCGTCGACGACCTTGCTGCGGGCGATGGTGAACAGCCACGACCGGAACCCGGCGGCGTCGCCCTCGAAGCTGCGCAGGCCCTTGACCACCGCCAACCACGTGTCCGCG
Organism: Mycobacteriales bacterium; assembly: GCA_035545535.1. Classification (GTDB taxonomy): domain Bacteria; phylum Actinomycetota; class Actinomycetes; order Mycobacteriales; family CAJCIY01; genus DASZYF01. The sequence goes on from DASZYF010000194.1 coordinate 8,315, forward strand.
GCGGCGTCCTCGGCCAGGTCGGGCGCCCGCGTCCGCAGGTAGCGGACCAGCGACGGGTTCAGCGCCCGCCAGATCGTGTTGAACGCCTGGTCATCGCCCAGACATGCGGAACGGATCTCAGCGTCGAGACCGGGATTCGACGCCGAGATCCGTTCCATGCCTCCCGACAGTGCTACGACGAAGCGCTGGCCGAGGGAGTGTCCGACGGTGACGGCGACTCCGAGTCCGAGGGAGAGGTGGACGCGGGGGTCGGGGACACCGACGGAGACGGGGAGGCCGACGGCAGCGGGACGAGCTTGGCGCCCCCGTTGACGTTGACCCAGATGGCGAACACGGTGCCGTCGCCGAACAGCGCGACCTTCGTGGTCACCTTGGCGCCGACCGGCACCTGCGAGAGCAGGATGTGGTGGCCGTGGTACTTGATGACGGTCTTGTCGGTCGTGAGGACCGTGACGTCCTTGCCGTGGTGCGGCAGGTGGCCGCCCTTGACGTGCAGGACGAACTGGGCGTCGCCCACGCTGGTGACCTTGCCGACCAGCTGGGCCTTGAGCTTCAGCTTGCCGTGGCCCGCAGTGGTGTGCTTCGGGTGGCCCTTGCCGGTGGCGGCGGGCTTGCCGTGACCGGACGGCGCCGTGGCGAAGGCAGCAGGGACGGCGACGGCGATGGCCGATGCGGCGCACAGGACGGTCAGCGCCGTGGTCAGGGAACGGGCTCGCACGAAGTCCTCCAGGGTTCAGCTGCGGGTTCGGGCAGGTGGTTCAGGCAGGTTGGTTCGGCTGCGGAACGTCGGGCGGGTGAGCCGCGTTACCGCGCGTGGCCCACCCCACCCGAACGGCCGACCGGGGGACCGGCCCGGTCGGCCGTCGAGCGGCGGAGCTGCCGGAGCAGCGCCGCATCCGGGGTGACGAGAGGTGTGGGGTGCTGGCGGGTCAGTGCCTCGAGCACGAGAGCCACCCGCGGGTACCGCGCCCGGGCCGCCCGCGCGCGCCAGCCGCGACGCGGGGCGATGAGGTGCTCGGCCGCCCACGGGCGGACAGCCGACATGGCCGTCATCCCTTCGACCGGACGTCGCCGACCAGAGCCGCGAGGCTGGAGAGGCCTTCGGCCGCCAGCCGGCGGACGCGGCCCCGCGACGTGCCGATGATCTGCGCGGTCGTCGCCGTGTCGAAGCCACCGATCGTGCGCAGCGCGATGACCTCGGCCTGCGGCCGCGGCAGCATCGCGACGAGCGCGATCGCCTCGTCGGAGTCGGCGCGGCTCACTTGAGCTCCACCCAGTCCGAGACGCTGACCGGCACGTTGAACTTGCTGTTCGCCAGCGCCTCGTCGTAGTGGAAGTTCCAGCCGCCCTGGTTGTCGACGCTGCCGGCGATCATCGAGCCGTAGACGTTGCCCTGCGACCCGCCCGAGAACGCAGCGTTGGGTGCGTAGATGCCGGCGCTGATCGCGGCATGGTTGCCGAAGTCGAGCCCCGGCGAGTTCGTCGCGTTGTACTTGCTGAAGATCAGGAAGCCACCCGCCGGCTCGGGGTAGAGCTTGGAGCCGACCGCGTCGATCCGCACCGTCTCGCCGTTCGGGATGTGCACCTGGCCGCTGACGCACAGGATCGTCGGGTTGTCGACGGTTCCCGTGATCGTGCTGAGGTGATCGAGCGTCACGTCGGTGAACCCGTACACCCCCGGCCCGAGCGCGGTCTGGTCAGCGAACGACGTCGTCGTCGGCACGTTGTTGCAGATCGTCGGGTCCGGGAACGACATCGGCGGCTGGTAGTAGTAGAGGCCGTGCGGCGGCGCCACCGCCGGGTCGTACGTCGTCGGGGCGCTCGGGTCGTACTGGTTGCACGTCTGCGGGACACCGTCGCAGTAGCCCGTCGGGTTCGGCCACGGGTCGGGCAGTGGCACGTTCTCCTTGGCGTTGTAGATCTCCATGCGGTCGGTGTCGCCGGCGACCTGGCCCTTGAGGAACAGACGACCGTTGGTGCCGACCACACCCCGGCCCGTCGGCGTGCACATCTGCGTCGCCGCGCTGTTCGTCGTGAGGTTCTTGAGCGACGTCACGTAGTCGGTGCTGGAGACGTCGCGCTGGCCGCCGTCGTTGCAGATGTAGGAGGGCACGGACCCGCCCGCGCTGTTGTAGGAGTCGACGCTGTTGCCACCGTTGAACGAGTCGAACGCGCGACCGAACACCGCGAAGCTGAAGAGGCTGCCGGAACGCACCGCGGCCTGGATGGTGCGCGTCGTCTGCTTCGGCGCCGCCGTGGTGCCCGAGCTCAGCACGGTCCACAGCCCGGTGCAGGCGTTCGTCAGCGGGTTCACGACGTTGCACGTCGCCGTCACCGAGTAGGCGACGTTCGTGCCCGGGGTGCTGCCGGTGATGGGCGAGAACCCGCTGGCGAACGGAGCCGCCTTCACCTGCGCGAGCATGCGGTCGAGACCGACCTCAGCGCCCTGCAACGCGTTCTCGTAGCGCGTCGCGTGCCGCTCCTGCACCTGACCGGACAGCACCTGGCCCAGCAGGGCCGTCGCCATCAGGCTGACGAACAGCAGCATCGCGATGGCGAGGATGAGGCTGCCCGCCTCGACGTCCCCCATGCGCCTGCGGATGCGGTTCACGACGTGCTCCCAGGGTTGTTGCGGGGATCGATGATCTGGGCGATGTTCGCGACCTTGCCGCTCGGCAGCAGCGCCGAGAGCGAGACCTTCACGGTCTGGATGACGGTCGGCGGGTAGTTGGTGGTGCTGCCGGTCATCAGCGGCACGACGGAGCCGTCCGCCGCGTAGTACGTGAACAGCTTCGCGCCGGGCTGCAGCTTGGCGATGACCACGTTGCGCTGCTTCGTCGTCGACGAGTTGTTGGAGGTGTTGGTGTCGGTCTCGTCGACGGTCAACTGCGTCGCGCCACCGCTCACCGTCGCCGCCCACGTGATCTGACGGCGCAGTGTGCCCGCGGTGTAGGCGACGGTGATCGAGCTGTCCTGCGCGGCGAGGATCGGGTAGCCGGCCGTGCGCAGGTCACGGCCGAGCCGGTCGAGCGCGTTGCGCTCCTGCGAGAGCACAGCGGCGCGCCGGGTCTGCGCGTCGGACTGCTTCATCGCATGGATCGTCTGGTTGGTGATGACGCCGCCGATCAGGGTGAAGAGCAGCATGGCGACGAGTAGCTCGACCAGCGAGAAGCCGCCGTCACGTTCGTCCATCGCTCGCCCGGTCACGTGACGCTCACGTAGATCGTCTTCTGGATCGTCTGCGAGCCCTGCGTCACCGCGAACACGAACGGCTCTGCTGAGCCCTGGCTGAAGGTTGTCGAGTACTGCGGGAACGTGACCGAGAAGTGCGCGCTGTTGCCTGTGTCGTGCACCAGGTTGATCGAGGCGCTGCCCGAGGGCGTCAGGTAGGTGAGCGTGCCGGACGCGAGCGTCTGCGGGTTGATGCCGGACACCGTGCAGTCGAACGTGACGCTGGCGGAGTTCTTGCCCTTCGCGCTGTTCTTGTTGTTCTGCTCGGTCACGATCGACGTGGGCGAGACGGTCGTCGTCTGGAAGGAGAGCGGTGACAGCGAAGCCGTCGGTGAGGGGGTCGGTGTGGGGGTGGCGCTCGCCGACGCGCTCGACGTGGCGCTGACAGAAGCGCTCGGTGTGGCGCTCGGGGTCGGGGTGGGGGTGCCGAGGCCGGTGGTCGTCTGCACCGTCGCGGTCGTCAGCACCTGCGAGGTGGGTGACAGCAGCGAGACGTTGACCGAGATGCCGGGGACCTGGAAGACGCTGCCGCTTGACAGCGTGCCGGTCCAGAGCTGGCCGTCGGTCGACGTCATGGCGATGGTGCCCGCGCTCGTGTTGGGCAGCGTCCAGGAGGCCTGCAGGATCGTCGAGGCCGGGTAGCCGGTGAGCTGCGCACTCGCCGTGAGGGACTGGGTGGTCACACCCGCACTCGTCACGACGAGCGGGCTCGGGACGAGTGCGAAGCTGGTGACCTGCGGGCCGCCGGACGGCGAACCGGACGGTGTGGGGACGGCGGTGCCCGCGTAGATGCCCGGGCTCGTGTCGGCGATCTCGGTCGTGAGGCTGACGGTGTGGCTGCCGCCAAGGATCCAGGAGACGCTCACGTCTGCCCGCTTGACGACCGGGCCGGTGGTCGCGGCGCCGTTGGAGGCGGCGTCGAGCGTCGTCACCGTCGTGACGACGGTGAAGGTGCGGCCCATGCCCTGCTGGGTGCTCGTGCTCGAGGCGATGCTCGAGAACGGCGCCGCGCGCAGGGACTCGATCTGCTGGGAGGCGAGGCGCAGCGCGTACTGGTGGTTCCGCTCCGTGGCCTGCGAGTGCGCCGACGAGGCGAAGACGGCGAGGGTCGCGATGAGGCCGACGGTGATCAAGGTCAGCGCGACCATCATCTCGGCCAGCGTGAAGCCCCCCTCGGGGCTCCGGCGCCACCTGCGCACAGACATGGGTGCTCCTCGCTCGGTCATGGCAGGGTGCGGAGCGCCACAGGAGTGACTCGCGTTACCCCACGCGAGGAGGTTCACCCGGGCGGGCTACGCCGGTCGATCTGTCCGTCCCATCCCCATCTCGACCTTCAGGACGCGCCTGGTTGGTGCCGATGGGTGACGGTGATGGCCGCCCCCCTCGACGACGCCGTCGCGGCAGCGGCGGCCGGGGACGAGCGCGCCTTCACCACGCTCTACCGAGCCGTCCAGCCCCCGCTGCTGCGCTACCTGCGGGTCGTGGAGGGCGCCGCGGCCGAGGACATCGCGGCCGAGGCCTGGCTGGAGGTCGCCCGCCGCATCTCCTCCTTCTCCGGCGACGAGGCCGGCTTCCGCGCGTGGATCTTCACCATCGCCCGCAGCAAGGCCGTCGACCGGATCCGCAGGGAAGCGCGCCGCCCCGTCGAACACATCGAGGACATGCCGGGACTCGATCCGTCCTGCCCCGACGATGTGGCGGAACGCGTGGTCTCGGTCCTCACCACCCACGATGCCCTGAGGCTGATCGCGACGCTGCCCCCCGACCAGGCCGAGGTCGTGACCCTGCGGGTCATCGCCGACCTCGACGTCAGCACGGTGGCGGCGATGACCGGCAAGTCCCCCGGCGCCGTCCGGGTCGCCCAGCACCGCGGCCTGCGCCGCCTGGCCGCCATGCTGTCCTCCACGTCGCCGCCGCTCCCGTGGGCGCCCGCCGGGGCGCGGCCCGCGTGAGCGCCGTGGGGGGAGTGAAGTGAGCGAGGAGACGCCCGGCGTGCCCGCCGCGCGCGGCGGCGACCACGACGGTCCCGACGCAGCTGACCTGCGTGACCAGGCCTTCACCGAGCTGATCGCGTCGGGGCAGCCGCTGCCGGCCGACGCGCCGCCGGAGTACGTCGCCCTGGCCCACCTCCTGCGGCCCGAGTCCGTGCCGGTGACGGCAAGCACCGGCGAGCAGCCGGTCGCCGGCGAGGACGCCGCGCTGGCCGCGTTCCGCGCCGCCCGCGAGACGGGGGGCCCGGCGGTCCGGCGCGCCCGCCGGCGCTGGGCCACCGTCGGCGCGATGACCTCGACCAAGCTCGCGTTCACCGCGCTGGCGGTCGCCGCCCCGCTGGGCGGCGTCGCCGCGGCGGCGTACACGAACAAGCTGCCCCATCCGCTGCAGCGGATCGCGCACGACCTCATCGGCGCCCCCGCTCCGAAGGCGGCGCCGGCGCCGCTCTCCCCCGACCTCCAGCCGGCGAGCCGGGAGACGGCGGAGCTCCCCGCGACCGGCGCCCGCCCGGACGCGACCACGACCGTCGGCCGGCCCGCGGAGGCGGCCACCACGACCGCCGGAACATCGACCACCGGAACATCGACCACCGGCACGCTTGGGGCCGGCCCGTCGCCCGCGCCGACCGGAGCGCCGGAGCCCGGCGACGACACCGCGGCGACCACCCCTGCCGGTGGCGGTGCCGGGCCCACGGAGCCGGCGGCGTCTCCCGCGCCCGGGCCGGTGCGCCCGACGGGCAAGCCGACCGAGAAGCCGACGCCGGCGAACGCCGGCCCGAGCAAGAACGACAACGCGAGCGCACCGCAGGGCAACGCGGGCAACGGCACCGGCAAGCCGAGCGACACCCCCGGCAACGGCGGCACCGGGGGCAACGGCGGGAGCGCCGCCGGCAACGGCAGCGCCAACGGCAACGGCAACGGCAACGGCAACGGCAACGGGACGTCCCAGCCGACCCCGTCGGCCACGCCGACCAAGAAGCCGGGCAACAAGCCCTGACCGCCACCTGACGGTCCCGACCCGTCGGGACCAGGCATGACCTGGCCCGTTCGGGCGGTACCTGTCGTCCAGCCGGATCGAATCCCCTCGCCGTCGGCGCCGGATGATCATCAGCGTGCCAACGTGGGCGCCCAAGGGGGTTCTCCATCATGGGACGACACGAGCAGGTCAAGCCCGCACGCACGCGCTTCGCCATCGCGATCTCCGCAGCCGCCGTCGCCTCGACGTCACTGCTCGCGGTCATCAGCACGACGTCGAACGCCGGGGCCGACACGGTCGACCCGGTCGGGACATTGACGCACGCCACCGGCCTGTCCGCGCACCTCGGCGCGGTGGCGCACGCCGCCGGCAACAACGGCACGATCAAGATCGACGACATCGACGTCGACGACTCGTCGCCGGCGAACGACCCGCATGTCGACTGCACGTTCCAGCTGCGGTTCTGGGGCTTCGACTCCGGCGACGACCACGCAACCGTCGCGTTCGACGCGCAGAGCCCCAGCGGCCACGGCGCCTACCCGAACACCCAGGGCTCGCTCGACTTCCACTTCACGGGAAGCGGCGTGGGCAGCACGCTCGACCACGTCGAGACCTACACACTCGACCCGACGGGCTTCACCGCGCAACCGAACCAGGGCTTCCACGCGAAGGTCACGACGCACGTGACGACGTCGAACGGCTCGACCGTGAAGCACA
>DASZYF010000195.1:0-52458 GCA_035545535.1 Mycobacteriales bacterium
AGCCGCGGGTCGTCGTCGAGCATGAACACGTTCACCGTGGCGCCCCGCTTCGTGAGCTTGTCGACCTCGGCGAGGGTGAGCTCGAGCGTCTCGGGCAGCGGTGGCCACGCGAACCACGGCGAGCCGTCACGCAGCAGGTGCGCGGTGGGCTCACCGTCGGTGATGACCAGCACGAGCGGCTCGAGGTCCGGGTGCTGCGCGAGCCGGCGCCCGGCGATGATCAGGGCGTGCTGCAGGTTGGTGCCCTGCACCATCTCGTAGTCCAGGCCGGCCAGCTCGACCGGTGACACCTCGCGCGCGTAGTTGGAGAACCCGACGACGTAGACCTTGTCCTGCGGGTGCTTCGACGTGACGAGCGAGTGCAGCGCGAGCGCGGTCGACTTCGCCGCGCCCCAGGTGCCGCGCAGCGCCATCGAGTAGGACAGGTCGACGAGCAGCAGCACGCACGCGCCACCGCGCCGCTCGGTCTCGACGACCTCCATGTCATCGACGTGCAGCTGGATGCGCCGGCCCGGCCCGGGCGGGCCGCCGCGCAGCACGGCGTTGCGCAGGGTGCGCACGACGTCGAGCGGCTGCTCGTCGCCGAACTGCCACTGCCGGGTCGCACCGGTGATGTCGCCGGCGGCGCCGGCGTCGTGGACGTCGTGGTCGCCGCGGCCGCGGGCGTCGATGTGCTTGAATACCCGGCGCAGCGCCGACGCGCCGAGCCGGCGGACCGCGCGCGGGGTCAGCTCGAGCTCGCCGTTCGGCCGGCGCTGCAGGAAGCCCTGCCGTTCGAGCTCGCGCTCGATCTGGCGCAGCTCGCGCAGGTCGTCGACGGCCTGGCGGCCGAGGTGCTGGCGCACGGCCTCCTCGTCGACGTCGTCGAGCGTGGCCCCGGGGTAGTCCTGCGCGAGCGCGTCGGCGAGCTCGTCGAGGTCGGCGATCTCCTCGAGCGCGGACGTCGCGTCGCCGAGGCCGAGGGGCTCGTCGCCGGACATCCGCTCGCCGCGGCCGCGACGCTGCCCGGGCGGGCCGAGCAGGTCGGGTCGCGCCGCGCGCAGCGCGCTGTCGAGCCGGGACATCTCGGCCTGCAGGTCCAGGTCGGACAGCGCCTGGTTCATGAGGTCGGAGAGCTCCTGGCGCTGCTCGTTCGACAGCGAGCGCATGAGCCGGTCGGCGGCCGCCGCGCGCCGGGCGAGGGACTCGACGAGCTCCTCGAGCGACTCGGGGTTCTCCGGGAAGAACTGGCCGTGCTTGTCCATGAAGTCGGAGAACATCTGGTCGGTGTCCTCGCCGCGCGCATCCGCCTCGAGCATCGAGTTGAGGTCGGCGAGCATGTCCTTCACGGCCTGCATGGCGGCCGGGTCGGCGTTCTCGAGCGCCTGCTTCATGCCCTTGAACTGCTGGTCGAGCACCTCGCGCTGCAGCAGGTCCTTCAGCTGCTCGAAGGTCGCGCGCGCCTCCGGCGAGCGCCACTGGTAGTCGTTGAGCTGGCGCACCGCGCGGGCGGGGTCGCGCGGGAGGTTGTCGAGCTCGGCCTCGGCGAGGCGGGCGGCGTCGTCGGGCATCGGGAACAGCGCCTGGCGCTCCTGCTCGACCGCCTGGTCGAGCAGCTCCTTGATCTCCTGCAGCGTGCCGTCGAGCCGCCCGCGGTCGCGCACCTCACGCTGACGCTCGCGCACCTTCCGCAGCAGGTCGTCGAGGCCGCGCCGGTTCTCGCGCCCGCGGCGCAGCAGCCGGTCGAGCGCCTGCCGGGGCGACGCGCCGTTGAGCACGCGCTCGCCGAGCTCGTCGAGCGTGCCGCCCAGGTCGAACGGCGGCGCGAGCGGATCGGCGCCGTCGTCGTAGGGCCCGTACCGGACCGTCATCGGTGCGCCCCCGTCACCGCGTCAGCCGCCGTAGCTGACGCGGCCGGTGCCGAGGTCGTCCTTGGACAGCCGGCGGTTGAGGTACAGACCCTCGAGCGCGAACTCGAGCGCGGCCGCCGCCAGGCCGGGGGACTCGGCTTCGATGCCGAGCCGCGCGAGGATCTGCGCGAGGCCGCTCACCGGGCCGATCTGGCGGAGCAGCTCGTCGGCGGGGACGAGGTCGCCCGACTCGACCGGCTCACCCGCGTCGAAGCGCTGCTGCAACGCGGACAGGTCGAGGCCGCCGAGCAGGGCACGGAACGCGTCGGCCGTGGCGCGCCGCAGCAGGTGCTGCAGCACCTCGTTCTCGCGGCCCTCCTCGACCGTGCCGACCGCGTCGAACTCGACCTTGCCGCGCACCGCGGGGACGACCGACGCGAGGTCGATGACGCGCGCGGTGGCCACCTCACCGGTCACGGCCGCGCGACGCAGTGCGGACGCCGCCACCGTCTCCGCCGCTGCGATGGCGAAGCGCGCGGAGACGCCGCTGCGGTGGTCGACCGCCGGCGACTCGCGCACGTGCCGCGTGAAGCGGGCGACGATGTCGAGCAGGTGCGCCGGCAGCGGCGCGACGAGCTCGGCCTCCTGGTCGAGCAGGTCGATCTCGTCGGAGAGCTCGATCGGGTAGTGCGTGCGCACCTCGGCGCCGAACCGGTCCTTGAGCGGCGTGATGATGCGGCCGCGGTTCGTGTAGTCCTCGGGGTTGGCGCTCGCCACGACGAGGAGGTCGAGCGGGAGGCGCAGCTGGTAGCCGCGCACCTGCACGTCGCGCTCCTCGAGCACGTTGAACAGCGCGACCTGGATGCGCTCGGCGAGGTCGGGCAGCTCGTTGATGACGAAGATGCCGCGGTTGGTGCGCGGTACCAGGCCGTAGTGCACGGTGTCGGGATCGCCGAGCGTGCGGCCTTCGGCGACCTTCACCGGGTCGACGTCGCCGATGAGGTCCCCGACGCTCGTGTCCGGGGTCGCGAGCTTCTCGCCGTAGCGGTCTTCACGGTGCAGCCAGGCGATGGGGGTCGCGTCGCCGTGCTCGGCGATCAGCGCGGCCGTGCTGGCGGTGACGGGCGCGAACGGGTGCTCGTGCAGCTCGGTGCCCGCGACGTAGGGCGTCCACTCGTCGAGCAGCCCGACCATCGTGCGGGCGAGGCGCGTCTTTCCCTGCCCGCGCTCACCGAGGAGGACCAGGTCGTGGCCCGCGATGAGGGCGCGCTCGACCTGCGGCAGCACCGTCTCGTCGAAGCCGACGATGCCGGGGAAGGCGGGCTCGCCGGCCGCGAGCCGGGCCAGCAGGTTGCGGCGCAGCTCCTCCTTCACGGTCTCCGCGGCACCGCTCCCGCCCGCGCTCCAGGGGCCGTCGAGGGCCCGGAGCTCTCCGAGAGTGATGGCGGCGGGAGGGCTCGACTTCGTCTGCGTCACTCGGCCACGCTACGTCGGAGGCCCGTCAGTGCGCACCGGGTCGGTCCTCGGGCCCGCACGCTCGGCGCGGCGCCGGGATCATGGGGGCATGTCCGCGCCCATGCCCGCCGGTCCGCGCGCGCGGTTCGGGGACGGGCTCGCGACCGGGCTCGACCTCGGCGCGGTGGCGCTCGACGCGTCATCGGCGGCGCTGTCCGCCCTGGACGGGCGAGCTCCGGACCTCGTCGTGGTGTTCGTCGCCACCGACGATCCGGACGCGGCCGAGGCGGCGCTCACCGAGGTCGCGCGCGAGGTGAAGGCCCGGCACCTCGTCGGGGCCAGCGTCCACGGCGCCATCGCGGCGCGGCGCGGCATCGAGGACCACGCGGCGGTCGCGGTCTGGGCCGGGTCGCTGCCCGGTGCGCGGCTGCGGGCGTTCCACCTCGAGGTGCTGCCGGGTCCGGACGGGTTGCGCGCACTGGGGCTGCCGCCGGGCGACGACGCCTACCGCGCCGGCCTGCTCATCGCCGACCCATGGTCGTTCCCGGCGGATGCGTTCGTCGAGGGGTCGGCCAACGTGCTGCCCGGCGTGCCGCTGGTCGGTGGGATGGCGGCCGGTCGCCAGGGCGCCGGCTCGACCCGGCTCATGCTCGACGGGCGGCTCGTCGACCGTGGTGCGGTGGGCGTGCTGGTGGGCGGCGACGTGCACGTCGGTGCGTTGGTGTCCCAGGGCTGCCGGCCGGTGGGGCCGCCGATGATCGTCACCGCGGCTCTCGGCAAGAACCTGCTCGGGCTCGCCGGCTCGTCGGCGGTCGACCGCCTCGAGCGGCTCATGACCGAGCTCGCGCCGCACGACCAGGCCCTCGCCTCCGGCGGCCTGCTGCTCGGCGTGGCGCTCGATGAGTACGCGGAGAGCCACGAGCTCGGCGACTTCCTCGTCCGACCGGTGCTCGGCGTCGACCGCGGGAGCGGCGGTCTCGTCACCGCCGAGTCCGTCGAGGTCGGGCGCACGGTGCGGTTCCACGTGCGCGACGCCGCGTCGGCCGACGCCGAGCTGCGGCGCCGGCTCGCGCAGGGGCCACCGCATCGCGGCGGCGTGCTGCTCTCGACCTGCATCGCGCGCGGCCGCCACCTGTTCCCGCCGGCGCTCGGCGGCAGCGACCACGACGTGCAGCTCGTGCACGAGCTGTTGCACGAGCCGGCGGTGGCGGGCTTCTTCGCCGATGGCGAGATCGGACCCGCGGCGGGTCGCAACCACTTGCACACGCACTCGGCGTCGATGCTCGTGTTCGGTCCCGGAGATGCGAGCGACGGTCAGGAGGTGCGCGCGTGAGCGGCGTGGTCCTGGCCCTCGACGTCGGCGGCACCAAGCTCGCGGCGGCGACGTGTGACCTGACCGGTCGGGTGCTGCGCAGCGGTCGCATCCCGACCCCGCCCGACGCGAGCGAGGACGTGCTGTGGCAGACGGTCGAGGCGCTCGTCGATCGCGTCGACGAAGGGCTCGAGGTCACCGGCGTGGGCATCGGCTGCGGCGGCCCGATGGAGTGGCCGGCCGGACGCGTGTCACCGCTGAACATCCCCGGTTGGCGTGACTTCCCGCTGCGGCAGCGGATGGCCGAGAAGTTCCCTGACGTGCCGGTCCGCCTGCACAACGACGCGATCACCGCGACAGCAGGGGAGCACTGGCGGGGCGCCGGCCGTGGCAAGGACCACGTGCTCGGCATGGTCGTGTCGACCGGTGTCGGCGGTGGTCTCGTGCTCGGCGGTCACCTCGTCGACGGGCACAGCGGCAACGCCGGGCACATCGGTCACGTGGTGGTCGATCCGAACGGCCCGCCGTGCGTGTGCGGGGGGCAAGGTTGCCTCGAGGCGATCGCCCGCGGCCCCGCGGTGGCGCTGTGGGCGCACGAGAACGGCTGGCGGGCGGACAGCCACGCCGTCGGCACCGCGCAGGAGGTCGCCGACGACGCCGCGCGCGGTCATCCCGTGGCGCGGGCCGCGCTCGCCCGGGCCGGGCACGCGCTGGGCGTCGCCATCGCGAGCGCGACCCACCTGCTCGACCTCGAGGTCGTGTGCGTGGGCGGTGGGCTGTCGCAAGCCGGCCCGTTGCTGTTCGACCCGCTGGAGGAGACGTTCCGCCGCCACGCGCGCATGGAGTACGCCCGCGAGGTGCGCGTCGTGCCCGTCGCGCTCGGTCAGGAAGCGGGCCTCGTCGGCGCCGCCGCCCTGGTCATCGCCGGCGACCGCTACTGGAACGGCGACTGACCTTCGTCAGTGCAGCGCGGTTGCGGCGCCGGCCATCACGGGCTCGGCCTCGATCTGCGCCGTGATGACATCACGCTCCGGAACGCCCTTCGCCGCAGCGCTCGCGGCGAGACCACCTGTCGCGCGCAGCTGCACCTCACGCATGAAGAGGCTCACGACGAACGCCACGACCGCTACCGGGATCGCCGCGACGTAGGTGCCGTGCAGTGCGTGCGTGTACGCCTGCCGCACGCCCTCGACGATCGCCGGCGGGAGCTGCTTGTCCAGCGAGCCGGGTGAGAGCACCGCGTTGACCTTGCCGGTCGCGCCGGGCACGTAGTGCGGCAGCAGCGACCCGAGCCGGTTGGTGAGCACGGCCCCGAACGCCGCCGCACCGACGGCGCCGCCGAGCGAGCGGAAGAACGTGATCGACGACGAGGCGACGCCGAGGTCCCGCACCGGCACCGAGTTCTGCGATGCGATGACCAGGACCTGCATGAACATGCCGAGGCCGGCGCCGAGCAGGAAGATCGAGAGCGCGAGCTGCCAGTAGCTCTCGTGCACGTGGACGAACGTCAACGTGACGATCGCGACGACGGCGACCGCGGTGCCGATGCGCGGGTAGATCTTCGTGCGGCCGGTCTTGCCGAACAGCCGGCCGACGACCATCGTCGCGCCCATCATGCCGACGAGCATCGGGATGAGGCCGAGGCCGGACTTGGTGGCCGACTCGCCCTTCACGAGCTGCAGGAACTGCGGCAGGAAGGCGAGCACGCCGAACATCGAGGCGCCGCTGATGAACGCGAGGATCTGGGAGACGCGGAAGACGGGGCTGCGGAACAGTCGCATCGGCAGCAGCGGCTCCTTCGCCTGCAGCTCGTGCCGCACGAACTGCGCGAGCAGCACGGCGCTGACGACGATCATGGCGAGCATCTCGGTGGAGCCCCACGCGTAGGTGTGACCGCCGGTCGAGATGGCGAGCACGACCGTCGACACGCCGCCGACCGCGTAGAGCGCACCCCACCAGTCGATCTCGGCGTCGCGCTTCACGTACGGCAGCCGCAGGACGCGGTTCGTGACGACGAGCGCGAGCAGGCCGAACGGCAGGTTGATGTAGAAGACCCAACGCCACGTCAGCGAGTCGACGAAGAAGCCGCCGAGCAGCGGGCCGATGACGCTCGAGGCGCCGAACACGGCTGCGAAGTAGCCCTGGTACTTGCCCCGCTCACGCGGAGGGATGACGTCACCGATGATCGCGAACGCGAGCGCGATGAGACCGCCGGCGCCGATGCCCTGCACGCCGCGGAACGCGATGAGCGAGTACATGTTCCACGAGGCGCCGGCGAGCGCCGAGCCGATGAGGAACACGACGATCGCGAACTGGAACACCCGCTTGCGGCCGTAGAGGTCGCCGGCCTTGCCGTACAGCGGTGTCACGGCGGTGGAGGTCAGCAGGTAGGACGTGACCACCCAGGAGTACAGGTCGGCGCGGTGGAAGTCGCCGACGATCGTGGGCAGCGCGGTGGAGACGATGGTCTGGTCCAGCGAGGCCAGGAACATGCCCATCATCAGGCCGGACATGACCACGAGGATCTGCCGGTGCGAGAAGCCGGCAGGGCTCTCGGTGGGCTTCGGGCCGGTGCTGCTGGTGGCCGGCGCGGTGTTCTCGCGCGTGGCGGTGCTCATGCGGTGCCTCTCAGGCTGGTGCGGGTCAGGGGGGTGCGCGCCTCGGCAGGGGTGAGGTCGTCGAGGAGCCGCTGCAGCAGGCGCAGCAGCTCGGCGCGGTCCGCGCTGCGCCACTCGCGCAGCGCGTGGGCCAACAGGTCCACCCGGGCAGCCCGCACCGCGGCGAGGACGCGCCGTCCCTCGGGGGAGAGGGTCAGCAGGCTCGCGCGGCCGTCGAGCGGGTCCGGCCGGCGCCGGACCAGGCCGGCGTCCTCCAGCTGGCGCACCTGGCGGCTGACGGTGGACAGGTCGAGCTCCAGGCAGCTTGCGACCTCGGACAGCCGCAGCTCGGTGTTCTCATCGATCACCGACAGCGCGGCGTAGCCCGCGCGGTCGATGCGGTGACCGCGGATGCTGCCCTGCCGGGACGTCGTTGCGTAGACGCGCTTGCTGGCGGCCCGGAGAGCGGCCTCGAGCTCGTGCAGCACCTGCTCCTGCGTCGAACCCATGAGAGCAGGATCGCACTAATTGCTTGTGCCTACCAACCATCTGTGGCGCCGCCCACCCGGCGTGATGTGCGTCACGGCCGATCAGCCCAGCTCGGCGAGGAAGCCCGCGATCTCTTCGGCCACCCGCTCGGGCCGCTCCCACGGCACGAGATCGCCCGCGTCGGCGATCTGCACGAACGTCCCGCCCGACGCGGAGGCGAGCGCGCGGCCGTGCGCCGGGGGAGGCGCGACCGCGTCGGCGCCCCACAGCACGAGCGTGGGCGGCGGCGCCGCGCACACCAGCCGCCAGGCCGCCGCGGTGCTCTCCATGTCGACCGCGCGGCCGATCTCGCGCACCGGGTTCGGCACCCGGAACGCGCGGCGCACGGCACCGCCGACGCCCGGGACGAGCACCGGCGCGAGGCGCAGCGGCGGCCACGCGCTGGCGCTGAGCGGCGCGGAGCAGAGGATCAGCGCGCGCACCCGCTCGGGCCAGCCGGCCGCCAGGTGCGCCGCCACGGCGCCGCCGATGCCGTGCCCGCCGAGGACCACCTGGCCGTCGTGCAGCTCGTCGAGCAGCTCGGCCAGGCGCGCCGCGATGCGGTCCAGCCGCAGGCCCGGCCGTCCCTCGGCGGGGCGCTCGGTCGCCCCGAGGCCCGGGAGGTCAGGGAGGCGGCACAGCTCGGTGTGCTCGAGGTCCCGCGCGACGTCGTGCCACACGACGCTCGATGCCGGAGCCAGCCCGTGCAGCAGCAGCAGAGGCGGGTGGCCCGGCGCTGCGTGCCCGTGCGTGACGACGTGCCAGCGCAGCCGGCCGGCCACGACGTCCGCCCCGGGCAGTGCATGCGTGTCGTGCATGGGCGGACGCTACGACGATGACGACGCGGCTGCGGGACGATCGTCCCGTGCCCGGTCTCGTCACGCTCGCAGATGTCCAGGCCGCCCGGGACCTGCTCGCGGGCATCGCGCGGGACACGCCGCTCGAAGGATCGCGGGCTCTGGCGGCCGAGGCGGGCGGCCCGGTGTGGCTCAAGTGCGAGAACCTGCAGCGCACCGGATCGTTCAAGATCCGCGGTGCGTACGTGCGCATCGCCCGCCTGACGGACGCGGAGCGCGCCCGCGGCGTCGTCGCCGCCAGCGCCGGCAACCACGCGCAGGGCGTCGCCCTCGCAGCATCGCTGCTGGGTGCGCGGGCAACCGTGTTCATGCCGGAAGGCGCGGCGCTCCCCAAGGTCACCGCGACGCAGGCCTACGGCGCCGACGTGCGCCTCGTCGGCGCCACGATCGAGCAGTCGCTCGCGGCGGCGACGGTGTTCGCGGCCGAGACCGGCGCCGCGTTCATCCACCCCTTCGACCATCCGGACGTCATCGCCGGCCAGGGGACGGTGGGCCTCGAGATCGCCGAGCACCTGCCCGACGTGCGCTCCGTCGTGGTGAGCGCCGGAGGCGGTGGGCTCGCGAGCGGAGTGGCGGTCGCGGTGAAGGCGCTGGTCCCGGAGGCGCGGGTCGTCGCCGCGCAGGCCGCCGGAGCGGCGACCTGGCCCCTCAGCCTCGCCGCCGGGCGGCCGACGCCGCTCACCGCGATGTCCACCATGGCCGACGGCATCGCGGTCGGTGCGCCGGGTGACGTCACGTTCGCGCACATGCAGGCGCTCGTCGACGACGTCGTCGTGGTCAGTGAGGAGTCGCTCGCCCGCGCGGTGGTGCACTGCCTCGAACGCGCGAAGCTCGTCGTCGAGCCGGCGGGCGCGGCGGGCGTCGCGGCCCTCATGGACGGCCTCGAGGTCGTGCCGCCGGTGGCCATCGTGCTGTCCGGCGGCAACGTCGACCCGCTGCTCATCGACAAGCTCATCCGGCGGGGTCTCGTCGCGGCCGGCCGCTACCTGTCGCTGCGCGTCGCGGTGCCCGACGTGCCGGGCTCGTTGGCGCGCGTGCTCGAGGTGCTGGCGAAGACCGGAGCGAACGTCCTCGACGTCGAGCACCTGCGCACGCAGGCCGACCTCGCGCTCGACCACGTCGAGGTCGCGCTGCGCCTGGAGACCCGCGGTCCCACGCACTGCGACGCGGTGGTGGCTGCGCTCAGCGGAGCGGGCTGGGAGCCCCGGAGCGGCTGAGCCGGCTCAGCCGTGGAACGGCTCCACGGCGACGATCGTCACCTTGATGCCGGAGCCGTTGGGCGCCTTGTACTCGACCGTGTCCCCGGCACCGTGGCCGGTGACGGCCTCGCCGATGGGGGACTGCGGGCTGAACACGTCGAGGTCGCCGCCGGCGGCCTCGCGCGAGGCCAGCAGGAACGTCGTGTCCTCGTCGTCACCGTCGAAGCGCACGGTGAGGACCGTCCCGGGCCCCGCCTTCCCGTCGAAGTCCGGGGCCTCGCCGACGACCGCGTCCCGCAGCAGGACGGTGAGCTCGCGGATGCGGGCCTCGAGCTTGCCCTGCTCCTCCTTCGCCGCGTGGTAGCCGCCGTTCTCGCGCAGGTCACCCTCTTCGCGGGCGGCCTCGATGCGCGCCACGACCTCGGGACGCTTGTTCGTCTCGAGGTCGGCGAGCTCCGCCTGCAGCCGGTCGAACGCTTCCTGGGTGAGGAAGGTCGCGGTCGGGCTGCTCTGGGTCATGGGGGGATCTCCTGACGTGCGTGAACGGTCTCGCCGGGCCACGCGAGCGGGGTGGGCGGCCACCAGGCGGTGAAACGTCCACGTTAGCGCGGCATCAAGGGCTGTCGGGAGTGTTCCCCACGGGCTTGAGCGTCCACACGGACGGGTGTGCGGCGCCCCTCCGCGGGGCCGACCCGGCTCTCACGAGCGCACGCAGTCGGTGATCTCGACCGCCACAGCGGTCCCCTGGAAGGGGATCTGCACGGTCTGCACCACCTGGTGCCGGCCCGCCGGCACCGGGATGGCCGAGGCGACGCCGATGGGGTCGTGCACGCGGTCCTGCACCTCGATGCGGCAGAGGTAGGTGCGCTTCGCGGGCTTGTCGACCTCGAACGTGACCGAGGCGGGGGACGTGGTGATCTGATACGTCCGGATCCCCACGGACACGCTGTTGCGCTGCCGGTAGCTGATGAAGATCGCCAGCGCGGCCGTGAGCACCGACACCCCGACGATCGCGAGCAGCGTCGCGCGCCGGGACATGCCCGCGCCCGGCGGCGACGGTCGGGATGCCAAGGGGCCTCTTCGGTGTTGCCTGGAAGGATGGTGTCGCCGCAAGTGTCCCGTGCGAGGAATCCCCGTGCCTGATGTGAACGTGCCTGATGTGAACGCGCCCGATGGGAACGTGCCTGACGAGGCGCTTCCCGCTCTCGACGGCCCCCTGCGCCTCATGGCGGTGCACGCCCACCCTGATGACGAGTCGAGCAAGGGCGCGGCGTCGATGGTGAAGTACCTGCGCGAGGGCGTGGAGGTCCTCGTCGTCACCTGCACCGGGGGCGAGCGGGGCTCCATCCTCAACCCGCAGCTCAAGGACCGGGAGGCCGAGCTCATGGCCGACCTCCCTGAGGTCCGCCGCCGGGAGATGGCCGAGGCGGCCCGGATCCTCGGCATCCAGCAGGTGTGGCTCGGCTTCCCCGACTCGGGCTTCCCCGAAGCCGACGAGGAGGGCAACACCCCGCCGCTGCCCGAGGGCTGCTTCGGCGCGCTCGACACCGAGACCGCCAGTGCCCCGCTGGTGAAGCTCGTGCGCGAGTTCCGCCCCCACGTCATCACCACCTACGACGAGCGGGGCGGGTACCCGCACCCCGACCACGTCATGACGCACGTGGTGTCCATGGAGGCGTTCGACGCGGCCGGCGACCCCGAGCGGTACCCGGGCACCGGCGATCCGTGGCAGCCGCTCAAGCTCTACTACCACCTGACGTTCCACAAGGCCCGGCTCGTCGCGCTCAACGATGCGTGCCTCGCCGCCGGCGTCGAGTCGCCCTACAAGGAGTGGCTCGAGACCTGGGAGGACAAGCCGGAGGACGCCGACCGGCTCACCACGCGGGTGGAGTGCGCGGAGTTCTTCCCGGTGCGTGATGACGCGCTGCGCGCGCACGCCACGCAGGTCGACCCCGACGGCCGCTGGTTCCACCTGCCGATGGAGCTGCAGCAGAAGGCCTGGCCGACGGAGGACTACCAGCTCGCGCGGTCGCTGGTGGACACGAGCCTTCCTGAGGACGACCTCTTCTCCGGCGTGCGCGAAGGCGCCGCAGCAGGCACCCTGGGTCGGTGACGCACCCGGCACTGCTGCAGCTCGCCGACGACGGCCACGCCGCGGGCGGGTGGGGCTTCCTCATCGTGCTGGGGCTGATCATCGCGTCGGTGCTGCTCTTCATCGCGATGCGCAGCTCGCTGTCGAAGGTCCCGGAGACGTTCGACCACCAGCCGGGCGACGAGGACCGCCCGCCGCCCGCTGCCCAGCCGTAGCCCTGGTCTCCGTCGGCGTCTCCGTCGGCATCTCAGTCGGTGTCGCCGCGGCGCAGGCGCTTGGTCTGCCCGCGGCGCTTCTTGGCGGCGATGCGCCGGTCGACGGCCGCCTTCGACGGCCGGGTCTGCTTGCGCGCGCGGGGCGGGGGCGCGATCCCGGCGCGCAGCCGCTCGGCCAACCGCTCCATCGCGGCTTCGCGGTTCTGCAGCTGCGACCGGTGCTCCTGCGCGGTGACGGTGACGACCGCGGGCAGCCGCTCGAGCGCGCGGGTGCGCCACGTCGGGTGCTCGGCCAGCGAGCGGGACGCGGCGACGTCGAAGCTCAGCTCGACCCGCGAGTCGGTGGTGTTCACGCCCTGACCGCCCGGCCCCTGCGAGCGGCTGAACCGCCAGGTGAGCTCGGCGTCGGGGATGTCCCATCCCGGGCGCACGGCGAGCACTGGTGCAGCGTGCCCCCGGCCGGGGTGGGCGCGCGGTCCGGCGCGCCGCCGGGTCATCGGTGCCCGTGACGCGAGCGCGGGCCGAGCGTGCGGCGCGCCTGCATCTGCGGCGCGCCGGCCGGCCGCACGATCGTGGACATGAGCCATGCGCACGGCGCGACCGACGCGGTTGCGGTGGGGCACCGGGCAGTGCTCGTGCTGCGCGCATCGCTCGCGCTCGCGTTCGTGGCCGTCGCCGTCGGCGTCGTGGTCCTGTGGCCGGCCCACCGTCACTTCGCCGTCCCGAGCGCGCT
The DNA here is from genome assembly GCA_035545535.1 of Mycobacteriales bacterium. Lineage (GTDB taxonomy): Bacteria > Actinomycetota > Actinomycetes > Mycobacteriales > CAJCIY01 > DASZYF01. The sequence continues at coordinate 12,818 of DASZYF010000195.1, forward strand.
CAGCAGCGCCGGTGGGCCGGTCACCACGCAGGCGGGCCGGGTCGTCGCGGTCGACTCCGCTCCGTGTGGCGGGCCGGGCGACACCTCGGGTGAGGCCGTCCCCCTCGATGAGGCCGAGCAGGTCCCCGCCGCCGGGTCCTACCAGTGCACCCGCGCGGTCCTCGCCATCCGCTCAGGACCGGACCGCGGCCGCGCCACCGTGCTCGAGCTCAGCCCGGGACCCGGAGTGCCCGCGCTGAAGGTCGGCGACCAGGTCCGGCTCGCCCGCGCCCTCGACGCAACCGGGGCCGCGCTCTACTCCTTCTACGACTTCTCCCGCGGGCTGCCCCTGATCGTGCTCGCCGCGGTGTTCGCGCTGGTGGTCGTCGGTGTCGCCCGCTGGCGCGGGCTCGGCGCGCTGCTCGGGCTGCTCATCACCTTCGTCGTGCTGGTCGAGCTCGTCCTGCCCGCCCTGCTCTCCGGAGAGGACGCCGTCGCGGTCGCCGTCGTCGGGTCCGCCGTGATCCTCTTCCCGGTCCTCTACCTGGCGCACGGCATCAGCCTCAAGACCTCCACGGCGTTGCTCGGCACGCTGCTCGCGCTCTCCGTCACCGCGGTCGTGGGCACCATCGCCACGCACGCAACCCACCTCAGCGGGCTGCAGGAGGAGCAGAACACCACAGTCCAGGTCTATGCCGGCAAGGTCAGCGTGACCGGGCTGATCCTGGCCGGCTTCATCATCGGCAGCCTCGGCGTGCTGAACGACATCACCGTCACGCAGGCCTCCGCCACCTTCGAGCTGGCCGCGGCCAACCCGGCCACCGGCCGACGCAACCTCTACACGAAGAGCCTGCGCATCGGCCGCGACCACATCGCGTCCGCGGTGTACACCCTCGTGCTCGCCTACGCCGGCAGCGCCCTGCCCGTGCTGCTCCTGTTCACGATCTCGGGCAGCCCGCTGCGTGACACCCTCACCAACGACGAGGTCGCCACCGAGCTGTTGCGCGGCATCGTCGGGACCATCGGCCTCGTGCTCGCCGTCCCGTTGACGACCGCGATCGCGGCCGCACTGGCCACGCGCGAGAAGATGGCAGTGGCGGACAGGGGCAGGAGAACAGCGCACACATGAACCGACTGGCGGGATCGCTCAGCCCATATCTCCTGCAGCACAAGGACAATCCCGTCGACTGGTGGCCTTGGGGTGACGAGGCGTTCGCCGAGGCGAAGCGTCGGGACGTCCCCGTGCTGCTCTCGGTCGGCTATGCGGCGTGCCACTGGTGCCAGGTGGCGCAAAACGCTGCGTGAATCGCGTTTTCGCAGGTCAGAGGCCACGCGCCGCCTCGGCGAGTGCCGAATCGTGCCGGATGTTCTGCGCTCGTCCGGCGCCTCGTCTGTCTGTCTCGTCTGTCTACGCAAGGACGCCGAGCGGGTAAAGCTAGCTGGACAAGCCCACCTTCGCCGGCACCAGTCCCGATGCAATGATGCCTACGAGTCTCCGCACGGCTGCTGCGGATGGAAGCGTCGCGGCGGCGCCGAGCGCGTGCACGCAGTAGGTGGCGAGCTCGGTCGGTTCGACGTCGTCTCGCACCGTCTTCGCGTGGGCGGCTTCGGCGATGAGGCCGCGCAGGAGCTCGGTGAGCTGGTCATGGGCGTGGCCGAGGTGCGTGCCGCGGTGGAGGACGGCGGCAAGGTCGGGGTCATGGTGTTCGTGTCGGATGAGCGCATAGGCCTCGAGGACGGCGCGGAGCCGGTTCAGCGGCGGTCCGGACCGGTCGCAGATCTGTGCGAGATGGGCGAGGTGGGCGGCGATCTGGCGGTGGTGCCAGGCGAGCAGGATCGTCGCGACGTCGGGGAAGTACTTGTAAAGCGTTGCCCGCCCGATGCCGCTCCGTTCGGCGATCTGCGACATCGTGACGCTGAGCAGGCCTTGCTCGGTGGCCAGGGCCGCAGTGGCATCGAGGATCGCCGTGTGGACGTCCTCGCGGTGCGCCGCGATCGTGTCGTTCCACAGCCGAGGCACGGCGCCGATGATACGCACTGCATGGGATACAACACTCTGTCTTGACATAGACACTCTGTCTCGATAACGCTGACGCGCATGGACCACGAGGCCACATCGCCCCAGCTCAGCGACAGGAACCGGGAGCAGCTCCGCCGGCGGCTTGACCACCTCGAAGGTGCAGGTGAGATGACCACCGAGGAGGTCGCGCGCCTTCGCTCGACGGAGGATCCGACGGCGTTCGACGCCGCCGTACACGCGGTGCGGACCCGGCACGCGCAGGCGAGCCTCGATGCCGCCGTGCGCGCCGGCACGCTCGGCGAGCCGGAGGCGGCCGAGCTGCTCGCCCGCGTGCGCCGCGGTGAGCACACCGCGGCGCTGCGCGCCCGCATCCGTCGCCTGGCTCCCCGGTCGCGACGTCGTGACACCGCCGTCGACCAAGCCCGCGGCGCGACCCCGGCCACCACGCGTGAACACTGACGTGCCCGCGGCACGTGACGCCGTGTGCGACGGCGCCGTGAAGGTCGAGAACCTCACTAAGCGCTACGCCGCCGTCACCGCCGTCGATGATCTTTCGTTCTCGCTTCGGCCCGGGACGGTGACGGGATTCCTGGGCCCCAACGGCGCCGGCAAGACCACCACCCTGCGCATGCTGCTCGGCCTCGTCACTCCCAGCAACGGCTCCGCACTGATCGATGACCGTCCCTACGCGCGGATCGACGACCCGGCCAATCGAGTCGGGGCGGTGCTCGAGTCCAACGACTTCCACCCAGGGCGGTCCGGACGGAACCACCTGCGCGTCCTCGCGGCCGCCTCCTCGATCCCCGCACCGCGTGTGGACGAGGTCCTCGCACTGGTCGGCCTGATCGATGCCGCGCGGCGGCCCGTGAAGAGCTACTCCCTCGGGATGCGGCAGCGCTTGGGCCTCGCCGGCGCGCTGCTCGGCCAGCCGACGCTGCTCGTGCTCGACGAACCGGCCAACGGCCTGGACCCCGAAGGGGTGCGATGGCTCCGCGACCTCCTCCACGGCTTCGCCGCCGATGGCGGGACCGTGCTGGTGTCCAGCCACCTGCTCGCCGAGGTCGCGCAGACCGTCGACCGCGTGCTCGTCATCGCCAACGGCCGGCTCGTCGCCGACGCCCCCATCGCCGAGCTCGCGCCTGCCGGTCAGACCCTTGAGGACGCCTACCTCGCACTCACCCGCGCGGCCCCAGCCGCCGAACCGGCCGCGTGATGGCGTCAGCCCTGCCCGCTGCGCTTCGTTCCGAGGTGCTCAAGGCACGCACGACGCCTACCGCCCTGGGACTGGCCGCCGCCACCGTCGGGCTCAGCGTGCTCGCCGTGCTGCTGCACGCCGTGGGACTACCCGCGAGCGAGCTGAGCACACACGCCAATCAGCAGCGTGTCCTGGTCGAGGCCGGCGAGAACATCGGAGCGGTCTTCGCTGCGCTGCTCGGCGCCCTGGCGATGACGGCGGAGTTCCGCCACGGCACCATCCGGCCGACGTTTCTCAGCACGCCGCGTCGCACGACCGTCGTCACTGCGAAGGCGCTGCTCAGCCTGGCCGGCGGAGCGATGTTCGGGCTCCTGGCGACGGCAACGTCGTCGCTGGCCGGCGCGATCGCGTTCAGCTCACGCGGGCTCGCCAGCCACCTCGACGGAACCGACTACCTCCGTGCGATCGTCGGTGGAACGGCCGCCGCGTCGCTGTGGGCGCTGATCGGGCTCGCGGTCGGCGCGATCGTACGGAACCAGGTAGGCGCGACGGCGGGCCTGTTCGTCTGGCTGCTGATCGTGGAGAACCTGCTGGTCGACGGGGCCCCGAGCGTGAGCAAGGTACTGCCCGGCTCTCTCGGACAGGCCCTGGCCGGCCAGCGCACGGGCACCCTCCACGCGGCGGTCGGTGCTTCGCTACTCCTGATCGCCTACGCCGCAGTCGCACTCGCGCTGGCCACGCGGCTGACCGTTCGCCGCGACGTCACCTAGACCCACCGCCCTATTGCTCGATCCCGACGCCCAGGAGCGCCCATGAGCATGCCGAACTACCCCGGCCGTGACGAGGACCCACCTGCACAGGCGCGAACGCCCCGGCGCGGCCGCACCGCGCTCATCTTGGCCGGCGTGCTCATGCTCATCGTCATCATCGCGCTGCACCTGGCCGGCGTCTTCGGTCCCTAACCCCAGGCCGGCATCCGGGGCGCGCCCCGCTCAGGCGCGGGCGGAGAAGCGGGCGACGTGTCCGCCGGGCGCGACGTGCACGGCGCAGCTGGCTACCGGGAGCGCACACAGCGCGGCGCGGAGCTGGGTCGCGGTGAGCAGGCAGTGCGGAGCGCGTTCGATCCAGTGCAGCGCCCGCCATGGTGGCGTGGCGAGCAAGTCGTACCCGAGCAGCCTTCCGCCTGGGCGGAGAACCCGCACGGCTTCAGCGAGCGCGTCCGACCAGTCCACGACGTGGTGGAGCATGATGAAGCTCAGCACCACATCGAACGACGCATCCGCGAACGGCAGGCCGATGGCATCAGCCTGCTGCACGCGCGCGCGGGGCGCATACCGCTCGAGGCGGGCGCTCAACGCAGCGACCATCACCGGGTCGAAGTCGGTCGCTGTCAGCCTCGCGTCCGGTGAGCTCTCGACCAGCGCGGCGGCCATCGATCCGCTCCCGGCGCCGATCTCCAGGACATCGCCGGTGATCTGCTGGCCTTGGACGGCCCACGGGAGGACGGTCTTGCGGGTGAAGGCGCCCCACGCGGCGGTGCGGCAGAACGCGGACTCGAAGCGCGACATGACAGGCACGGGCTCTCACATTCAGCTGGGCAGCGCGTAGTGGCGCGGGTCGGTGCTGAACTGGCTGACGCACGCGAGGCTGCAGAACCACACGTCCCGACCCTCGAACCGCAGATGTCCTGCCGCCGAGCCGCAGACAACCCGCATCCGACAGACCGGATCGAGAACTGTCGCCGGGTCCTCGGAGCCGACGGTGATCGCGAACAGTGCTATCGGTTCGGTCACGTTGCTCAGCCGCGTGGGTCCGAGATCGGCGACGTCGAAGCCGAGGTCGAAGGCCGCGGCAGCGACCGCTGAAGTCGCCAGAAGCTCGCCGCCGCTGGCTTGTGCGGTGACCCGCGCCGCCAGGTTCACGCTCGCTCCGATCCAGTCGCGGTCGCGCGCCACGGCTGGTCCTTCGTGCAGGCCGGCCCGCGCGAGCGGGAAGTTCGGTACCGCCGTCGCCGCGTCGAACGTCCGTCCGATCGCGGTGACAGCAAGAGCGGGTTCGTCGAAGCGGAGCATGACCGCATCGCCGATCGTCTTCACGAGCGTGCCCGTCCCCGCCAGCGCGTCGCTGACGAGGGCTTCGAACCGGTCGAGCAGGTCCACGGCCTCGTGATCGCCGTGCACCTCGGTCAGCGCGGTGAACCCGGCTAGGTCGATGAACCCGAACGTCCCCACCGTGGGTTCCACCCGGTCTCCTGCCGTCGCGCTTCGGAATACCCTGCTGGGGTACTGTATTGCAGTCGCTGAGAGAGTGCGCGAGGAGGGGTCGGCCATGGATCCGGGGTACGCCGCAGACAAGGACGCCGTGCAGAAGCGGCTCCGCCGCATCGAGGGACAGGTGCGTGGCCTGCAACGCATGGTCGACGAGGACACCTACTGCATCGATGTTCTGACCCAGATCTCGGCCACGACGAAGGCGTTGCAGGCGGTTGCGCTCGAGCTGATCGAGGACCACCTGGGACATTGCGTGACCTCGGCGATCAGCGCCGGCGGCGCGGAGGCGCAGGCGAAGATCGCGGAGGCATCGGCGGCGATCGGGCGGCTGGTCCGGTCCTGATGAGCACGTTCGGCAACAGCCTCGCCGACGGGGCGGGGATGTTCTGGGAGACGCTCTGGGCCCTGATCCTGGGTTTCACGCTGTCCGGTGCCGTGCAGGCATTCGTCTCGCGCGCCCAGATGCAGCGCTCGCTGGGCGATGACCGACCGCGCACGATCGCGAAGGCCAGCTTCTTCGGGACCGTCTCGTCGTCGTGCTCCTACGCCGCTGCCGCGTTGGCCAAGACGCTGTTCGCGCGCGGCGCGAACTTCACGGCCGCGCAGGCGTTCATGTTCGCCTCGACCAACCTGGTCGTCGAGCTCGGGATCGTGCTCTGGTTGCTGATCGGGTGGGAGTTCGCCGCGGCCGAGTTCGTGGGCGGCGCGATCATGATCGTGCTCGTCCGCCTGGTGCTGCCGCGCGTCGTCAGCGACGGCGAGGCAACGCGGGTCCGGGATGCGTTGAACGCACCCGCCGCCGGGCACGAAGGTGCCCACGACCACCACGGCACACCCACCGAGGACAGCGTGCCGTGGCGCACCCGCATCCGCACACTCGGCGGGTGGGCCGATGCCTCCGCCTACACGATCAGCGACCTGACCATGCTGCGGCGCGAGCTCGTCATCGGCTTCGTCGTCGCCGGCTTCGCCGACACCGCCGTCCCGATCGGGTTCTGGAAGTCGCTGTTCATCACCGGGCACGGGTTCTGGTCCACGCTGGAGAACGTCGTCCTCGGCCCGTTCCTCGCGATCATCAGCTTCGTCTGCTCGATCGGCAACGTGCCCCTCGCCGCGTCGCTGTGGAGCGCCGGCATCACGTTCGGCGGGGTCGTCGCGTTCATCTTCGCCGACCTCATCACTCTGCCGCTGCTCATCATCTACCGCAATTACTACGGGACTCGACTCACCCTGAAGCTGCTCGCCGCGTACTGGGCGACGATGAGCGTCGCCGGCCTGGCCACCGAGTACCTGTTCAAGGCGACGCGCATCGCGCCGAACGCGAGCACGAGTGGGCACGGCAAGGTTGGGCGCGACGTGTTCGGCTGGAACTACACGACCGTCCTCGACGTCATCGCCCTGGTCGCGTTCGCTGCTCTGTACTGGCTGTACCGCAACCGGGAACGCTTCGGTGCTGGCGCCGGCTACGCGAAAGACCCGGTGTGCGGCATGCAGGTCGAGACCCACCACGCCCCCGCCACCTCCGTTGTCGACAGCCAGCGTCACTACTTCTGCTCCGATCACTGCCAGCACAAGTTCGACACCGCACCCAACCGCTACGCGGCAAGCGCCGTCGAGACCGTCCACGCTCAGCCCGCCCCGCACGGTGCGAACGATGCGACCATCGACCCGGTGTGCGGAATGACCGTCGCCGCCGACGATCACCGCCACGACGCCACCCTCGCCGCGACCACGTACCGCTTCTGCAGCGAGCGGTGCCAGCACGCCTTCCTGGGCAACCCCGAGGCCTACCTCGTCAGCAGGCGCCGAGGCTGACTCGCGCTGACCTTCGGCCGTCCGGTGCGCCGACTGAACGGGCATCGCTGATCAGAGCCAGCGCTGCGACCACCGGTGCCGGCCCGCGTGTCGTCGCGGCGACGTCGTCGACCAAGAGCTCGCATCGCTGTAAGCCCGACGAATCCTGACCGCGTTACCGACGTCTCAGGGCCGAAGCCGTCGCCGGGATCGACCTCGAGGGTCAGGGCACGGCCTTATGGGCAACGTTGCGGCGGTCGCGTCGGCTGATCCGGGTGCGCATTTCGGTGTTCCCATCGGGCGGGGGCCACGGCTTGCCGCGAGGTCAGCGCGACCAGCCAGGCCAGGCCGAGGAGCACTGGCCGCCGGACAGCGGTGACGAGCTCGGCGACCTTCTCCTCAGCGTGTTCATCGCGACGCACCTCCCGACGAGGTCCCACCACGGCCGCCGGAGTGCAGCAGCTCGCGGCGCCGGCTGAACTCGTCCTCATCGATCTCGCCGCGCGCGAACCGCTCGGCCAGAACCTCATCCGGGCCGGTCGATGTCGGTCGCGATCCGCTGCCCGCGGCGGTCGGCTCGGTGCGAGACCTGCGCACCAGCCAGACGACCAGCGCGACCACGCCGCCCCAGAACAGGACCATCATCAGGCTCATCGCCAGCCAATCCCCAGCGCCCCAGCTGCCGTCGTTCCATCCCATCATCGGGACTCACAGCCTTTCACTTCTCGCACTCGGGACAGTTCCCGGGCTTGCCTCTCGACCCTGTGCCTGCGCTACCCCCGTGGGGCAGGGAGGAAGGTCCCGCCCGGGGGGTCGTGCGGCCCGGGTGCGGGTGTGATCTGCGACGGAGGGGCTCTCGCGATGCCCCTCCGGAGTGAGGGCATACGGCCCCGTCGTCCTCGACCGCTGTCAGGCGGCGCCAAGCACCGGACGTAGGAGCTGGTTGCGATTGCACGCCGGACCGACCAACGTGGGAACTACCCGATCGGCGGACCGGTTCGCCCCGCGCCTAACATGCGCGGGGGTGTGAAGGAGGTTCGATGGGGTTCTATGACGATCGGGTCCTGCCGCACGTGATCAACGCCGTGATGAACACCAAGCAGACCCGCGCGATCCGCGCTCGCGTCTGCGACGGCCTGCGCGGTGACGTGGTCGAGATCGGGTTCGGCACTGGGCACAACCTGCCGTTCCTGTCGGGCGAGGTAAGGCGCTTGCGTGCGGTCGAGCCCTCGGGTGTTGGTGTGCGGCTCGCCGCCGAGCGGATCGCGCGTTCGCGCGTGCCGGTCGAGGTCGTCGGCCTGGACGGGCAGCACCTGCCGATGGAGGACGCGAGCGCCGACGCGGTGCTCTGCACGTGGAGCCTGTGCACGATCCCGGATCCGGTGACCGCTGTGCGCGAAGCGCGCCGCGTGCTGCGCCCGGGTGGGCGGTTTCACTTCGTCGAGCACGGACGCGCTCCGGACGAGGGGGTGCGGCGCTGGCAGGACCGGCTCAACGGTCTCCAGCAGCGCGTCGGCGGTGGCTGCAACCTGAATCGCGACATCCCCGCGATCCTCGAAGCGGGCGGGCTCGCAGTCGGCCGGCTCGACACCTACTACGGCAAGGGCGAACCCAAGCCCTACGCCGCGATGTACGAAGGGGTCGCCATCCCCGGCTGAGTTGGCAGTCGCAGGGGCGTCAGTTCGACCAGTCGAAGTCGTAGAGGATCCAGTTGGTCTTCTCGAAGCTGAGCGACAGGCCTTCGGCGGCGGCGGTGAACGATCCGACGCCGCATTCGCCCTTGGTCCAGATGAAGCCGTCGGGCAGCACGATGTGGGCCTCGTGGCGTTCGCCGGTGACGGGGTTGGCGAAGTAGTCCCCGCGGGCGCTGCCGACGCCTTCGATGTCCATGCTGCAGGTCAGTCCGTCGGCGGTGATGGTGACGGGTGCCTTCACCAGGCCCACGACGTCGTAGGTGTTGCCGAGCAGCTCCCAGGGGAGTCCGCCGAGCTTGCCGGTGTAGATCTGGGAGAGTGCGTCGATCTGCGCGTCGGTGGTCTCCGGGGGCACGACGAACACAGCCCGGCCGCCGCCGTCGTGGATGGCCTTGGGCCAGTCGATGATCGCGACGGCGGTGACGCCGGAGAGGTCGACCTCGCCACAGCGGCCCTGCGTGATCTTGTTGGCGACGAGGGCCTTGCAGCTGCGGTCGGCGGAGCTGGGAAAGCCGCCGAAGTTGCACGTGCAGCCGGGGTTGCAGTTGCAGAACTCATACCCGATGCCGCGCAGGCTCCAGGTCGTCTTCTTCTCGGTTGCGGTTGCGCTCACGTCGACTCCTTCCTCGGAGGGTCGTTCATTGGGTGATGGCGGTCAGGACCGCGGGATGGATGAGCAGCGTCAGGCCTAGCCCGGCGAACGGCAGCGCGAGCAGCGGCGCCAGCCGGTCGCCGTGCCGGCTCGTCTTCTCGAAGTAGATGACCGTGGCGAGTCCGATCATCCACAGCGGCTGCATGACACCGACTGCGGTCAGCGCGGCCATCAGCGCCCAGCAGCAGCCCAGGCACCACAGCCCGTGGCGCACCCCGAGGCGGACGGCGAGGCGCGGATCGGCCAGGGATCCCTTCGCTGACATGAACAGCGTCAGCGGTGACCGGCAGGCGCGCAGGCAGGCCTGCTTCGCCGGGCTGACCTGGTACGCGGCGGTGGCCAGCAGGACCGCACCGGCGAGTCGTCCGGCCCACGCCTCGCCGTTCATGAGCGGATCGGCGAGCAGCCGCCACGCGCCGTAGGCCGGCAGCGCGACGAGCATCCACGCCGCGAAGTAGCCGGACAAGAACACGGGCAGCGGCGCAGCGCTGCGTTCGGACATCCGCGCGTAGAGCCGGATCACCGGCTCGAGCGCCGGCAGCATCATCGCGGCCATCATCACCAGCCACATGAGCAGGTACAGCGGCGGGGTCATCGGCGCGGCCGCGGCCAGCCGGTTCGACCACCACCACAGCGCGCCGGCGCCGACGAGCAGCACCATCAACGAGCGCGACATCCGCAGGCCGCTGGCCCGCGCGGGAGCCGATCTCGCGTGCGCCGGAGCCGACACCGCAGCCCCCCGTCTTCGGTTGGGCCACAGCATGGGCAGCCCTGCCCACACCGTCAAGGAAGGACCACTGGCGGCCATCCGGCAGACGCTCCGAGAATGGGTCGTCGGCGTTGCCGAGCGCCGGGGGTCACCACGCGCGCGTTGTCTCGATTCAGCCTCGGTGGCGCAGCACGACCCAGGTGAAGGACTGCGGCACACCCCAGGGCGTCTGGTGTTGCTCACGTTCGGTGTGCTCGAGAGCGAACGTCGGTGCGAACAGAGCGCCGAGCGCGTCCGCGTCGTAGCGCGCCGTCGGCAGGCCCGAGCACTGGGCCGGCCCGTCGGCGGCGAAGGTCCCGATCACGATCGCGCCGCCGCCAGCGACCGCGCGGGTGGCGAGCGCGATGTAGCGGTCGCGGTCGTGCGGGTCGACGAGGAAGTGGATCACGGCCCGGTCGTGCCAGCCGTCGTAGGTGCGCGACGGTTCCCAGGCCAGCAAGTCGGCCACCAGCCAACACACCTGTTCGGCGGTTGGGCCGAGTCGTTGCTGGGCGAGGGCCAGTGCGTGCGCGGAGACGTCGAGCGCGGTCAGGTCCGGGTATCCCGCGGCGAGCAGGTGCTCGATCAGCGTCGAGGTGCCGGCGCCGATGTCGATGACCGAGCCCGGGGCCGGTACCGCACCGGTGACGAGTCGCAGCGACGCCGCCGGTTCGGGCTGGGTCCAGCTCAGGTCTGCGGCAGTCTTCGCCGCGTACACGGCGTCCCAGTGCGGGGCGGTCACGCGCTCCACGCTAGGCCCTCGCTCGTTCCTCGACGCTGCGGGAGGATCAGCGGGTGACGGCGTTCGGGATGGTGTTGGACTGTGTGGATCCTGCTCGGCTGGCCGAGTTCTGGTCCGCGGCCCTGGGGTATGTGAACGTGGGAACGGCTGGCAGCTACGTGGCGCTGATCGATCCCGACGGCGTCGGACCGAAGCTGCTCCTGCAGCAGGTCCCCGAGGCCAAGACGGTGAAGAACCGCATGCACCTCGACATCCAGAGCAATGACATCCGTGCGGAGGCACGGCGGCTAGAGCAGCTCGGAGCCCCGGAGCGTCGGCGTGGACTGCGAGACCGAGCTGGGTTGCAGCTGGGTGCTGATGGCCGATCCCGAGGGCAACGAGTTCTGCGTGTGCGACGGTGGCGCGACGGTCAGTGCGTGATCGCTGACGTTGACCAGCGCCGCACCGCGATGACCGTCCAGATGGCCTCGACAGTCCCGAACGGCCACGCACCACTGAGGAAGCCGTAGCCGCTGGACAGTGCGCAGCCGAGCGCGAAGGCCAGCACGTAGCGCCGGCCCCGGCGTTCCAGCGCGTACATGCCCATCATGAACGACAAGGCGAGCACGCCGTAGACGGTGAGCATCGGCTCAGGGTCCCATCCGCCGAACTAGCGGGTTAGCCGTGCAGTGGAAGCCGGCTGACGGAGTGCTCGGCGTGCGCGAGCGCTTCGACCAGCAGTCGTCGGATGTGCCCACCGCGCAGCCGGTAGAGCCTGGCTCGGCCGTCGGCCCGTTGCTCGACGAGCCCGGCCAGGCGCAGCTTGGCCAGGTGCTGGCTCGCGGCGGTCGGCGTGCAGCGCGCCTGCTCGGCCAGCGCGGTGACCCCGAGCTCGGTGTCGCGCAGCGCCCACAGCAGCCGCAGCCGGGTCGGTTCGGCGAGCATGCCGAGGCTCGCGACTGCGGCGGTGACCTGCTCATCGCTCATCAGCTCGCTGTGCGTCGCGCTCGGGGCGGCGCGACTCACGCGGGGCATGCTCCCCATCTACGCACACGAGCAGGCATCTGTCACCTGCTCACCTTCGCAGTGGTGAAGGTGTGTGAGACGATCGGAGGGTGACGACGACGCCCGCGCTGGTCATCGCGGCGGCCGGGGTCGGATTCGGTCATGCGGTGCTGCCGGATCACTGGGCTCCGCTGGCAGTGCTCGCGCGCACGCGCCGCTACCCGCCGCGCCGCGTCGTGCGGCTCTCGCTGCTGGCCGGCGTCGCCCACGTCCTGCTGTCGATCCTGTTGGGCGGCATCCTCATCGCCGTCGGCTTGCAGTTCCGCAGCACGGTCCAGCGACACGAAGACCTTGTCGTCGGAGGCCTGCTCCTGGTCACGGGCCTCGCGCTCGCCGTCGCACAGCTCACCGGGCGTGGTCACGGTCACGACCACGACTCCCACGACCACGACTCCCACGACCACGACCACGGTCACGACCACGACCTCGACTCCCACGACCACGTGGGGGCGCATGGTGCCGGCAGTCGGGAGCGCGGTCCGGTCGGTCGGCTGGCTGCTGTCGTGGTGCCCTTCGGCGCTGCGGCGTCGCCTGATCTGACGATCCTTCCGGTGTTCGTCGCTGCGAGCGGCGTGAGCGTGCTGGCCGCGGCGAGCACCCTTGTCGCGTTCGCCGTGGTGACCGTCGCGACGATCGTCGGCGCAACCAGCCTTGCGGCGGCGGGGGTCCGTCAGCTTCGCGCATCGTGGATCGACGCCGCTGCGAACACGATTACGGCCGGTGTCCTGATCGTGATCGGCACGCTCGTCGTGGCCGGAGTGCTGTAGGTGGGTGAGGCGATGAGCGCGGATGCGGGCGGGCACGGTCAGGCCCAGCATGCGCACGCGGGCACGGATGCCCATGGGCACGGCGGAGGACACCACCACGGCGTGGACCCGGACGCGGATCGGCGCTACCTGGTCGGTGTGCTCGTGCTGCTCTCGCTGTTCTTGGCGACCGAGGTCGTCGTCGCGGTCGTGTCGGGCTCGCTGGTGCTGCTGTCCGACGCCGGGCACATGCTCTCCGACGTCGGTGCGCTCGCCGCTGCCCTGTGGGCGATGCGGCTCGCGGCCCGTCCCGCATCCGGCGCCTGGACCTTCGGCTGGAAACGGGCCGAGGTCCTGTCGGCCGCCGGCAATGGCGTGACGCTGCTCGTCATCAGCGCCGTCGTCGCGTTCGAGGCGATCCGCCGCCTCGTGCACCCGCCTACGGTTGCGGGAACCCCGATCCTCGTCGTCGCGCTCGTCGGGGTGGGGGTGAACCTCGCTGCGACGTGGCTGCTGGCCCGGGCGAACCGGTCATCGCTAAACGTCGAAGGCGCCTTTCAGCACATCCTCACCGACCTCTACGCGTTCCTTGGCACTGTTGTCGCCGCGATCGTCATCCTCACCACCGGGTTCCGCCGTGCCGATGCCATCGCTTCGCTGGTCGTTGTTGCGCTGATGCTGCGCTCGTCATGGGGGCTGCTTCGCGATTCCGGCCGCGTCCTGCTGGAGGCAGCCCCGCACGGCACCGAGCTCGAGGAGATCCTCGAACACCTGCTCGCGACCGAGCACGTGCGCGACGTGCACGACCTCCACGTGTGGACCGTCACGTCCAACCTGCCGGCGTTGTCCGCGCACGTCGTGGTCGACGAGTCCTGCTTCACCGACGGTCACGCTCCCCGTCTCCTCGACCAGCTGCAGGCCTGCCTGGTCGACCACTTCGACGTCGAGCACTCAACCTTCCAGATCGAACCTCTGCACCACCACGAGCACGAGCTCGGAGCGCACTGAACCCGCACCGCATGGGCCCGCGACGGATCGCCTCGCGTAGAAGAAGGACGCCCGCTACGCGCGCCGCGATCGGACGCGCTGGCCGCGCTCTGGTGCCTCGAGGCGCTCACCGCTCCGTGACCTCCACGCGTTCGAGATCAGTCCATGATCGATGGGTGAGGCGAGGCCGGACGCAGGCGCTGTCGGGCGTCGTCGTGCTCGGAGGCGCACTCGCTGTGTCGATGGCGATCGTCCGCCCCTTCCCCGTGAAGGACTGTGAGAAGTTCGTCGAGGGCCCGCCTCGACTCGTCAACCTCGCTAGTGCCTTGCCGACCGTGATGGCACTCCCGCGCGAGCCGCTAGCTGTCGAGGTTTCGAAGGGCTACTCCCGACCGACGACCAGCGATCCCAGCGTCGTGACCGATCGAGGCCTCGACCCGACGGCTGTCGATCGCGGCCGACTGCTCTACACCTTCGATGCGGGCAGACGGGGCTCGAGCACCATCGGCTCGCATGGCACGGGGCCGTCGCTGTCCGTCACCCTGTCTGTGCCCTGTCACGCCACCGGTCCGTAGCGCTCTCCACCCGCGACGTGCGCCTCGCGGGCGTCGGCGTCGGGGTGGTCACCGTGATGCTCGTTCGTAGGCAGATGCTCCGACCGGCGTCGATCCGAGCAGGACGCCGCCGGTCCGGTAGTCGCCGGTGTCGCCCGACTGCACGGGCACCGGGCCTCTGCTGCTCGCAGCGCGTCAGCTCGTGAGCTGGAACCAGACCTGCTTGCCGCGCTGCCCATTCGGTTGGACGCCCCAGGAATCGGCGATCGCGTCGAGGATCTGGAGTCCGCGGCCGCCGAGAGCGTCGAGCGAGTGTGGCTGCGGTCGCGGGAGCTCCGGCGACGTGTCACTGACGCTGAAGGTCCAGCGTCGACCCTCGCGGGTGGCTCGCATCGTGAGGGGGCCGTGGCCGTGGAGCGTTGCGTTGGCGACGACCTCGCTCGTCAGGAGCACGGCGTCGTCTACACGCGCCAGTGCGACTCGCTCGGCGAGGAGGATGCGCCTGACGTGCTGTCGGGCCAGGGCAACCGCGTCAGGCTTGGCGTCGAGCGTCCAGACCCAGTCACGCGCCGTGCTCACCTTCACGTCCTTCCCGGGCGGTCGACGCCGACGTTGCTGCATGCGGCGCAACCTCGCGCCGCACGCTCTGGTCCGAACGATGCAGCCTGCCCGCCCGACTGTGGCGTTGAGAGATGTGGCGAGGGTGTCGGCGATGCGCCGTCGCGGCCTAGCGGGTCGGCGAGGCACTTCACGAACAGCGCCGCACCCGTCCGTCGGGGGGATGGCGGACGGGTGCGGCGGGTCGATGGGACACCTTCGCGGTGTCGGGTGGTCGCGGTGAGCTGGGTAGGGGCAGCGGCGGGCCGCTTCACCGTTCGGCCCGCCGCTGGTCGGTGGGCCGCGTGGTCAGGCTGCGCGCTCGGCGGCCTCGGTGCGCAGGCCGATGGTGAGGCCGGGTGGGTGTTCGAGGGTGTTGTGCACGGTGCAGTGCGATGCGACGGCGAGGAAGGCGTCGTAGCGTTCGGCGGGCAGCGCAGTCGGTGGGGTGAGGGTGATCGTCATCGATGCGATGCGTGCGGGCCGGTCGGTCGCCATGGTGAAGTCGGCATCGACGGCCAGGCCGGCGGCGTCGATGCAGTGGCGCGTGAGGTAGCGGTGGGCGTAGTGCGCGACACAGCTTGCGAGCGAGGTGACGAGCAGCTCGACCGGGGTCGGGCCGGTGTCGGTGCCACCGTCGGCGCTCGGCTGGTCGGTGACGACGATGTGGTCGCGCACGCGGGAGGTGAAGCGGTCGCCGCTGTCGTGCTCGACGTGGATGGTGCCCATGTCTGTTCTCCTGTCAGGGGTCGGGTCAGTGGCCGAAGCGGACGGTGGGCAGGACGCGGCGCAGCCAGGTGGGGCAGGCCCAGGCTGAACGTCCGGTCAGGCGGAGCAGGACGGGCAGCAGGAGCAGGCGCACGAGCAGGGCGTCGAGCAGCACGGCGCTGCCGAGGACCACGCCCATCTCCTTGGGCGGGAGTGGGCCGGACAGCGCGAAGGTGAAGAACACGGCGACCATGACGCCGGCGGCGGCGAACACCACGCGGCCGGAGTGGGCGACGCCGTTCACCATCGCGGCGCGTGCATCGCCGGTGCGGTCCCAGTGCTCCTTCGCTGAGGACAGCAGGAACACGGTGTAGTCCATCGAGATCGCGAAGATCATGGCGAAGAAGAACACGGGTGCCCACGCGTCGAGGAAGCCTTGTGACTCGAAGTCGAACAAGCCGCTGCCGTGACCGTCTTGGAAGACGAGACGGGCGACGCCGAACGCGGCGCCGACGGCGAGCAGGTTGGTGATGACCCCGAGCAGGGCGATCAGCGGTGCTTGCAGCGCGACGAGCAGCAGCAGGAAGCCGAGCCCGAGCACGACCCCGATCACGAGGGGTGTCTTGGCGGCGAGCAGCTTCTCGAGGTCGTGGTTCTCCGCAGCGGCGCCACCGATGAGCGTGCCGGCGGGCAGGTCGTGGCGGAGCCGGTCGACGAGGGTGCCGAGCGTCGGTGCGGAGGGGTCCATGGCGGGGACGGTCTGCACGAGCGTGTATCGGCCGTCGGCGGAGGTCATGGGGGGAATGACGGCGGCAACGCCGGTCTCGCCCTTGAGCGTGGTCGTGATCACCGTCGCGTCGGCGGCTGGCGCGATGACCTGCAGCGTGCCCGGTGCGCCGGGGCCGAACGCGGACTGGATCTGGTCATAGCCGAGCCGGGCCGAGGCGTTGGGGGGCAGCACCTTGATGCTCGGCATGCCGGTGCGCAGGCCGAGGATGGGTGCGGCGAGCGCGAGCAGCAGGAGCAGGGCGGCGGCGCTGTAGCGGATCGGATGCGCCCAGAGCCGCTCGCCCCAGCGGGCGAACCGGGGGGAGCGGTGCTCGCCTTGGTGGACCCAGGGCAGGGCGAGCCCGTCGACGCGGGCGCCGAGCCGGCCGAGCACGGCCGGCAAGAGCGTCAGCGAGGCGGCGAGCACGAAGATGACGGCGAGCATGATGCCGAGCGCCATCGAGCGGAACGCGGGAGAGGGGACCAGCATCACGGCGGTCAGGGAGACGAGGACGGTGATGCCGGAGAACAGCACGGCCTTGCCGGCCGTGTCCATGGTCTCGGCGACGGCGTGCCGGTCGTCTTCGTGTTGGCCGAACCGTGCTCCGCGGTAGCGCACGACGAGGAACAGCGCGTAGTCGATGCCGAGCGCGAGGGCGAACATCAGCGCGAAGTTCATCGCCCAGATCGAGATCGCGCCGACGAGCGTGCCGAGGTAGAGCGAGCCGGCGGCCGCGACCAGGCCGATGATCGTCAGCATCAAGGGCAGGCCCGCGGCAACCAGCGAGCCGAACGCGAGGACGAGGATCGCCATCGTGACCGGCCAGCTGTAGAGCTCGGACTTCATCATCGCCGAGTGGTTGGCCTTGTTGAAGTCGCTCCACAGCGCCGATGATCCGGTGAGCAGGACCTGCGTCCCGCTGCCGGACAGGCGCTTCAGGGGCCCGTTGAGGTGGTCGGCGGCCTTGACGAGTGCGTTGGTGTCCCCGGCGGCGCCGCCCTGCACGACAGCTGTGTGGCCGTCGGTGCTGATGGAGGTGCCCGCGGTGGGCGGCACGATCGTCGAGATGTGGCTGTCGGAGCGCAGGACGGTCTCGACGCTGGCGATCGTCGCCGCGAACGCGGGATCGGAGACGGTCGCGGTGTCGGAGTGCACGACGACCTGCAGTGCGCTGCTCGACAGACCGCCGAACTCGCTGTTCACCAGTGCGCGGGCCTGCACGGACTGCGACCCGGTCGCCTCCCAACCAGCGCCCGCGAGCGCGTTCTGCGCGCGCGGGGCGAACACGCCGAACCCGACGGCGATCACGACCCAGGCCAGCAGGACTGCGCGGAAGTGGCTCGCGGTCCACCAGCCGAGCCGGCCGAGCGGCCCGTAGGCGGGGGTAGACGGCGATGCTCCGGTGACCGGGGCGGGTGCGCTCAGCGTGGTCATCGGACCTCCTGCAAGGACGGAGCGTCAGTCGCGGTGGGTCGGGGACAGGCGCGCTGGAAGCCGAAGTGCTCGAGCACCAGCGAGGCGCCGCAGGCGCCGACGCTCACGTAGAGCAGCTGGTTGATGCCGACGAAGGCGGTGAGCAGCAGGAACCACGGCGACACGGTCGCTGCGAGCAGGGCGGTCAGCAGCGTGATCGTTCCGGCCATGGTGAACAGCACGCGCTCCAGCGGCCAGCCGCGGCTCATCGCCGGCCCCGGATCGCCGCGGAGAGCTCGGCGACCTCTTGCTGCACGGTCCCGCAGACCTGTTCGCACAGCTGTGTGACACCGGCATCGACGATCCGGTAGTAGGCGAAGCTGCCGTCGCGGCGGCGCCCGACGATGCTGGCGTTGGCCAGGACCCGCAGGTGCTTGGAGATGTTCTGCTGCGAGGTGCCCAGTGCTTGGGTGAGGTCCTGCACCGTCGCCTCACCGGCCATGAGGTGCTCGACGATCCGGATGCGCAGCGGTTCACCCAACGCGCGGAACCGCTCAGCGATCCGCTCGACGAGCGGATCGGGCAACGGATGGGGCATGGCCATGAGGACCTCCCGATCGAGTATGTACAACCATACAACCGATCGGTAGTTAAGTTGTTCCCTTCGGCAGGATGAATTCCGCCGGCGAGGAGCGGGCTACTCCTCGTGGGAGGCGGAGGAGCTCACGCTCACGTCCGGATCGGCACCTCCGGAACCATCGCTGACCGGACGCGGGCTGGCGTCGTGCCGATCTGGTCGCCGTCGCGTGCGGTACAGGTAGGTGGCAGCCAGCGTGAACGTGATGAGGCTGACGTAGTCGTTGACCCGGATCCCGAGCAGGTGGTGGGCGGGGTCGATGCGCATGTGCTCGATCCAGGCCCGTCCCGCGGTGTAGGCGGCGATGTAGAGCACGAACAGCCGACCGCGGTCCAGCTGCCAGCGGCGTTCCGCGTAGAGCACGACGGGCACGACGAGCAGCAGGTTCCAGAGCAGCTCGTAGAGGAACGTGGGCTGGTAGAGCCGGACATCAGGGGTGGCGGCCGGCCGGTTGGCAGCGTCGATGAGCAGTCCCCACGGCAGGTGGGTCGGTCCGCCGTAGAGCTCCTGGTTGAAGTAGTTCCCGAGCCGGCCGATCGCTTGCCCGACCGGGACGGCGGGTGCGGCGCAGTCGAGGACCTGGAGGGGATCGACGCCGTGGCGCCGGCACCACAACCAGCCGGCCAGCGGCCCGGCGACGAGCCCGCCCCAGATGCCCAGGCCGCCCTTCCACACCTCGAAGGCCTGCACGGGGTTGCCGTGCGCTCCGAAGTAGGCGTCTGGGCTGGTGATCAGGTGATAGATCCGCGCGCCGATCAGAGCGGCGGGCACGATCCACACCGCCATGTCACCGATCTGACCAGGCTGCCCGCCGCGGGCTTGCCACCGGCGGTCGGTGATGAGGATCGCGATGAGGAACCCGGCGATCAGGCACAGCGCATAGCCGCGGATCGGCACCGGGCCGGGGTGCCAGACGCCCTGCGACGGGGATGGCAGGTAGCGGGGTGGGCTCACCGGGCCTCGGGCGCCGGTGGGACACCAAGGCGGGTGGCCAGCGCACCGAGGGCTGGCGTGGCGGCCCGTATCGCGTCACGTTCGTCCGGGCCGATCTGGGCCAGGGCGAGCGCGAGGGCCCGTCGGGTCGCGCGCTGCCAGTCACCGAGCCGGCGGCGCCCGAGCGGGGTGAGGTGCAGGTTCCACGCGCGCCGGTCCTGGGCGTGCGGGCGGCGCTCGAGGCAGCCCCGGTCGAGCAGCTGCCCGATCAAGGTGCTGACTGTGGTCGGTGCGAGCAGCAGGCGCTGGGCCAGGTCGCTGGCCCGCAGCCCCGGTTCGTCGGCCAGCGACTGCAGCAGCTCGATGTGCGCGACCTGCAGCGCCTCGGCCGGGAGGTCGGGGCGCACGCTGCGGCGCAGGGCCCGGCGCAAGCGCGCAACCACCTCCGCCAGCGCTTCGTCGTCGGGTGGCCCTACCGGCGTTCGCGGCACCGCTGGGCGCCGGGTGATCGCGGTCATGTCAGCATCGTAAGGTAGATCGGTAGCAGGACCATTCTGCGATGACATGGTGTTGGCAGAGACACATCTCGTCTCGTTCGGGGCAAGGGGAGCTGGATGCGCGAGCCCGCAGCCGCCACGCCGCACCCGCAGGCCGTCGTCGCGGAGCCGATCGGCCCCCCGCCCGATGCGCGGGGCTACATCTGGTTGCGTCGGCTCGAACCGGCCCGACCGCCCAAGGTGCGCGACTCGCGGCACGCCGGGTGGCTCGTCGTCGCGACGGTGTGCCTCGGCGCGTTCATGGGCCAGCTCGACGCGAGCATCGTGACCGTCGGGCTGCCCAGCCTGTCGCGCGACCTGCACGCCGGTGTCGGCGCCGTCGAGTGGGTCTCGCTGACCTACCTGCTCACGTTGGTCGCCCTCGTCGCACCCGTCGGGACATGGTCGGATGCGGTCGGCCGCAAAGCCCTCTACCTCAGCGGCTTCGCCGTGTTCGGCATCGCCAGCTTGGGATGCGCGCTTGCGCCGAACCTCGCGGTGCTGTGCGTGCTACGGATACTGCAGGCGACCGGTGCCGCACTGCTGCAGGCCAACAGCGTCGCCCTCATCGCCGCGAACAGCCCGCGCGATCGCCTCGGCCGGGCGATCGGCGTGCAAGCCGCCGCACAGGCGATCGGGCTCGCACTCGGACCGTCGTTGGGTGGGCTGCTGCTCACGGTCGGCTCCTGGCGACTGCTGTTCCTCGTCAACGTCCCCGTCGCCGCGATCGGCATCACCACCGGCCTGCTCCTGCTCCCACGCAGCCGCGATCTCGCCCCCGCCCGCACCCTCGATCGGCCCGGCCTGCTGCTGTTCATCCCCGCGGTCTGCCTGCCCCTGCTCGCACTCTCACTCGCCGCCGGCTCACGCCGTCACCAGATCATCGCGATCCCGACCGCCGCAGCGGGCCTGCTCGTGCTGTTGTTGCTCGCCCGGCAGCAGACCAGGGCCCGGACACCACTGCTCAACCTCGACCTGCTCCGAACGATCACGTTCCGACGCGGCCTGCTCACCGCGTTCGCGGGCTACCTCGTGCTGTTCGGCGTGCTGTTCGTCGTGCCGTTCTTCCTCGGTGCCGCCCGGCTGGCCAGCCCCGCCCGAGCCGGGCTGGACCTGACCGCGCTGCCCGCCGGCATCGGTCTCGTCGCCCCGTTCGCCGGCCGCCTCGCCGACCACGCACCTCGCCCGGTCACCGTCGCCGGGCTCCTGCTGGCCGCATCCGGGCTCAGCGTGCTCGCCGCCGCCCGGCCGCTCGGCGCCGGCCTGCCCGCGACCCTGTTCGCCATCGGTCTCGGTCTCGGCGCGTTCATCGCCGCGAACAACAGCACCACCATCGGGCATGCACCCCCCACGTCCGCCGGCGCGGCATCCGGACTCCTCAACATGACCCGCGGGCTGGGCACCGCGGCCGGCACCGCCGTCGCCGCGCTCGCGTTCGCCATCACCGCCGGACATCACATCCCTCTCACCACCCACGCGGCACTGGCCGGGCTGAGCACCGTCGCCGCCGTGCTCGCCGCCGTCACCGTCCTGGCCGCGTTCGTCACCCTGCGCGGCCCCCAGGCGTGAGCGTCTCCCGCGACGAACCCCGTGACCGGCGGCACGCGGGCGCTTGGCGCGCGGCCGCCATCGAGAGTGCGCTGATCGCGGGCGGCTACGCGATCTACTCGCTGCTGCGTGACCTCGTGCCTCGCGACCCTTCGATCGCCGACCAGCACGGACGCGACCTGCTGCACGCCGAACACGACCTCGGCATCTCCATCGAAAGCACGCTCAACCACTGGCTGAGCGCGCGACCGCGATGGAGCCAGTTCGCGACGTTCTGGTACTCCGACGCCCACTTCGCCGTCACCATCGCCCTGCTCATCGCGACCGCCACCTTGCGCGACGGCCGCCGCTGGCGCTGGATCTGGTACCTGAGCACCGGCATCGCGCTGCTCGTGTTCTGGGTGTTCCCCACCGCTCCGCCTCGACTGCTTCCCCATGCCGGGTTCATCGACGTCGTCGCCACCCTGCCCACGTTCGGAACTGTCAGCGACCCCGTGATCGCACGCCTGTCCAACCCCTACGCCGCGATGCCGTCCCTGCACGTCGCCTGGGCGCTCTGGTGCGCGATGGTCATCTGGCAGCTGACCCGACGCTCACCCCACCCCCGCCGAGCAGCTCCCGCGGCCGAGCCGGGTCGAACCCATCGCGCGGTCAGGTGGGCACTGCGGATCGCGGCCGTCGCATATCCGCTGACGACGGCGTGGTTCGTCCTCGCCACAGCGAACCACTACCTCGCCGACGTGCTCGCCGGAGCACTCACGACAACGTTCGCATGGACGCTCACCAGCCGCGCACGCCGCCGGCGCCGCGGGCCCTGCGAGCGGCGTCGGGAAGTGGCCGTAGGGGAACATTCGCGCAGCTCCCACGGCATTCCAATGCGCACCGAGCAGGCGCAGCGGGGTCCGCGCCATCGGGCGGCGATCGCCGCGCTGCTGGTCGGCCTGGTCGCACTCACCGCCGCATGCTCGCCGACCCACCTCTCCGCGCATGAGCGGCAGGTCTCGTTCCACGGCCTCCGCATGTCCGTGCCCGCCGCCTGGTCGACCGGGCACACGCTCTGCGTCGACCGGTCCGCCGTCATCACCTCACCGCTGCTCACCACCTCGTGCCCGGTGACGGCGCAGGGCCCTCTGGACCAGGCCCGGACCGTGGTGGTGCTCACCTGCGCGACCGACCCGAACGGCTTCCCCCGCTCGACACTCATCGAGAGCCGACTCAACGGCGAACCGGTGCTCGTCCCCGACCCGCACGGCCCGATCGCCGTGAGCTACACCTACATCGACATCCCGCGACTCAACGCCACCCTCACCATCACCGGCCCACAGCCGACCGCCAGAGCACTCCTGCAATCGGCAAGTCTGCCCGCGCGCACTCCACCAGCCGCGGTCCTCAGCAGCAGCTGCTGAGCGTCGACCTCACCCCGCCTGCCACGAACCGCCAGCTCATGGGGAGCCATCAACGACCCGAGCCTCTCGCGTCCGGCGCCGTCGCGGCGAGCAGCTGCCTGTCCGGTGCCTGCCCGGGCGGGGTGGAGACGGAATCAACCTGGGCTCCACCTGCGGGTCGATGTGCGCGGGTCGCTCGCGTCGCACGCTGCGTTCATGACTGCTGCTGAGTACGTTATGAACCTCGCGCTGGTGGGCCTGGTCGTGTTGCAGATCCGGGGGCACCGGGTCACGGTCGCGCGGCTGATGGTTCCGCTGGTGCTGACCGTGTGGGCGGCAACGCAGTTCCTGCACGCGGTGCCGACCGCCGGTTCCGATCTCGCGCTCGAAGCGGTTCTCGGTCTGTCCGGGGCCACGCTGGGCGGGTTGGCGGCGCTGGCGACGCGGGTCCGTCGTGAGGGTGACGGGGCGGTGGCTGCTGCGGGCCTGGTCGCGGCGGTGCTGTGGGTGGTGGGCATCGGGGCGCGGATGGCTTTCGCTCTGTACGTCACTCACGGTGGTCAGGCGGCCGTGGGACGGTTCAGCACCGTTCACCACATCAGCTCCGGCGCAGCGTGGGGCGCCGGGTTCGTGCTGATGGCGCTGGCCGAGGTCGGGGCGCGCACGTGCGTGCTGTATGCGAAGACCCGGCGCACCGGGGCCGTGATCCCGCGGCGTCTGGCGCCGGCTCGCGCGGCCACGGCCTGATCCGGTCGCGACGTGACCGGCCGTGGTGGCGGGCCCGCCGGGATGGGGTGGATCATCCGCAGCGTGGGCCTCACCACCGATCCCCGCCCGAGGACGGCAACCGAAGCCGGCCGGGTGCTGGGCCTTGCCCGGCTCGGCGGCGGTGCCGCGCTGCTGTGGGGGGTCGCCAACCAGTTCCGGCCCGGCGGGCACGGTGACCATCTGGCGGTGCTGCTGTTGATGTGCGCGGCCGGCACGCTCTGGGTGGGATGGCTGGCTGCCCGGCGCATCGGCGCTCCGGCCCAGCTCACGTGGGTGCTGCTCGCAACGCTCGGCGCGACCGGCGGCGTGCTCGCGAGCTTCGCCCCGTTCGCGTTGGGTCTGGCTGCGGTCGCGGCGCTGGGGGCGGGCATCGCCTTCGAGGCTGCACCGGCGGTCGCCGTCGGCGTGATCGGCGCGGTTGCCGTCATCAGCGGAGCGATCTCGCGCGGGCAGTCGATCGAGCTCGTCGTCGAGGGGGTGTTGTCGGTCACGGCTGGTGTGATGGTCGGCGCGAGCCGCCGGGACTACCAGCACCGCACGCTCGTGGCGGAGCGACTGCTGGCCGAGCAGGTCCGCGCCGACGCCGAACGGGACCGGGCCGCGGCGTTGGCCGAGCGGAACCGGCTCGGCCGCGAGATCCACGACGTGCTCGCACATTCCCTCGGCGCGCTGGCCGTCCAGCTGGATGCGACCGACGCCGTGCTCGAGACCGGCAAGGACCCCGCGAAGGTGCGCCAGCTGCTGCAGCAGGCCCGCGCGCTTGCGGTGCAGGGCCTGGCCGAGACGCGCCAGGCGGTGTTCGCGCTCCGCGATGAACCGGTCGAGCTCGCCGAGCAGCTCGCCGCGCTCGCCGCCCACGACGGTGCCCACCTCACGGTGACCGGCCCGGTCCGGCCGCTCAGTGCGGAGGTCGGGATGGCCCTGTACCGCGCGGCGCAGGAGGCTCTGACCAACGCCCGCAAGCACGCACCCGGCGCATCGACGACGATCTCGCTCACGTTCACCGCACAGGGGACGACGTTGGTCGTCGACAACGGGTCCGCCATGAACCCACCGGCCGACATCGAGCTGGCGCGCACCGGTGCCGGGATGGGCCTGCAAGGGATGCGCGAACGCATCGCGCAGCTCGGCGGGCACACCGACGCCGCACCGAGCGCGACCGGGTGGACCGTGCGGGTGGCGATCCCGTCGTGAAGGTCATCGTCGTCGATGACCAGACGATCGTCCGCGAGGGCCTGGTCACGCTGCTCGAGACGATGGATGGCATCGACGTCGTCGCGTCCGCGGGTGATGGCGAGCAAGCTGTCCGCCTCGTCGCTGACCACGGGCCCGACGTGGTGCTCATGGACCTGCGCATGCCCGTCATCGACGGCGTGGCCGCGACCCGGACCATCCGTGCCGACCATCCCAGCACCCAGGTCGTCGTGCTGACCACCTACGCCGACGACACCTCGATCATCGACGCGCTCCGCGCCGGAGCCATCGGCTACCTCACCAAAGACGCCGGCCGCGACCACATCCGCCGAGCACTCGAAGCGGCCGCCGCCGGCCAGGCGGTGCTCGACCCCACCGTGCACGCACGCCTCGTCGCCAGCGCCGTGCCACCCACCCCACAGGAAGCCGGCGACGCGACCCCGCTGCCCGACGGGCTCACCGCCCGAGAAGCCGACGTGCTCCGCCTCATCACCGGCGGACTGTCCAACCTAGAGATCGCCAAGACGCTGTTCGTCAGCGAAGCAACCATCAAGACCCACATCAACCACATCTACACAAAGACCGCCAGCCGCGACCGCGCCCAGGCCATCACCTACGCCCACCGCCACGGCCTCACCACCCCCGGCTGAGAAGCGAGGCAGAGCGGCATCACGTGCACACTGGCGGTCGCGCGCCGCGTATGGGCACGGCCGCGGCAGCGAGACCGCCGCACGTGGATCTACCAGCAGCGGCAGCCCAAACCTTGTTCTCCTCGTCCGGTGCTGCCTCGCCGCTGACGGGTTCTTGTTGGTGACACAGCGGGTCGGCGAGCCCGAGTCGGTGTCATGCTGAACCCTCGCGGCGTGAGCGACGCTGGTCCAGATCCCGCCGGTGGGGCTCCGTCCCTTGGGAGAAGGCGGCCTCGGTGCCGGTGACCTTGTCGACGTTGCGACGACTGGGCTCGTGGACGAGCCCGAACATGCGGCACCGCAGCATTACCTCGTGCGCCATCGGTGCGAACACTCGGTTCCGAACCAGATCTTCTACTCGTGCGAACGCGGCTGCGACATGCACGAGGAGGTCTTCCGAGTGACGACGGTTCGCTACCTCAGGCAGCCCAGCAGCGCGGCCGAGGCTCGCGCCTACGTCCGCGATGCGCTTGACCGTCTCGCCCCTTGCGCAGACCTCGAGGTCGCGGTGCTACTCGTCAGCGAGCTGGTCACCAACGCGGTCGCGCACGCTCGAGGCGACGACCTGTCGCTGACCATCGAGATCTGCGACCCATACGTGCGGCTGGAGGTCCAAGACGGCAGCATCGCAGACCTGCTCGTCCCTGCCGAAGCCCCGCTCGACGCGACCGGAGGGCGCGGGCTGCTCCTGTTGGATCGGCTCGCGAGCCGCTGGGGTGTGCGGGACCTGCCCGAGGGCAAGGCAGTGTGGTTCGAGCTGCCCCTCGAGATGCCGACCGAGCCCACGAGCGTGCAGAGCGGCGGCGGCGGGTTTCTGTAACCGCGGTAGGTGGCGCCCACCACTCCGAAATGCGCCGAGCCGGCGTTGCCTACAGCGGGTGACTTGCCACCCCCATCGCATCGAGCCTGATCGAAGGTCCTGCTCACGTGCGAGATGCACTCGGACCAGGTGTTGCCGGATCGCGAGTGTGCTCCTACCGTTCGACGGCCTGTCCCGCAGCTCCTGTCTGGTCCCGCAGGTACTGGGAGGCACTGATGGCCGACGGCATCCCAGCACCCGCGCCGTCGGCGCGCGCTGCCGCTGTTCAACGCATCGCTGAGTGAGCCGTACCCGCCTCGCGTTGACGTGCCGGACCCTCGGCCGGCGGTGGGCCAGGTACCGACGCTTCTGGCGGTCTCGTGCGGACGTCGCCGTCACGCGCGTGGAGTCGGTCGAGGCGCCGTCCGTCACGGTCACCCGGCTGGACCGATGAGCGACCCCGCGCGGCGCACCGGCTGGTGCAGATGTTCCGTCAGAAGCGGCGGCCTCGATGCGACGACTGTGGATCCAGGTGGCGCGCTGGACTGCGAAGGCGGGGCAGCGACGACCCGACTCAGCTTTCAGCTTTCAGCACTGTCTCTGTCTCACTGGGTTGTCACGGTGCTCACACGACGCTCGAACGAACGCCGTGCCATCACCTTCCTCGCGCGGAAGGGCGGCGGCTCGATCCGCCAGCGGTTGTCTCACGGCTCTTGCTCCGACATCGCTGGAGTGCCACGCTGCTCGCGCACGGCGGACTCAGCGGGGTCCGTCGAGTCTGCGCGGAACGGAAGGCACTGCGGAGTCTTCGATGCGGGGGGCGACTGTGAGGCAGCTCGGGCCAGCTGAAGCGAGGAGAGTCCGGGATGTCGTGCGGAGGACGCTGACGGTTCTGGCGATGTCGGTGGTTGTGTTCGATTCGTCGATCGGGGTTGCTGAGGCCAAGGCTCCGGCCTCGTCCCGTGTCTGGGCCGGTTACCAGGTCAGCCATGACACGTTCCGCTCGGTGTTGGCGCGCTGGACCGTGCCTGCCTTGACGTGCACGGCGGCCAGCGCTCCCGACTACGCCCTGGTCTCGGTGGGTCTGGGCAAGTCGGGCGGCGGCACCGAGACCGGTGCCGAGTCGATCATCATGCAGGCCGAGCGCACGAGCGGAGCGGGCTGCGTCTACAACACCTACATCGGCATCAACGGCGTCACCGAGATCCAGCTGGATCCGGGCGTGGGTGACAGCGTCGTCACGAGCGTTCGCTACGTGTCGGGCAGGTACCGGTTCACCTGGACCGACCTCACAGATGCTTCCCGGTCCTGGCAGCGCTCGCTGGCGTGCACGGTCTACTGCTCCCGCACGTCAGCGGAGATCGTCGTCGGTCTCCCGCAGCCCGGTTCCTCACCCCTGGCCGACTACCACCAGGTTGCGTTCCGCGCGATCGCCGTGACCGACGCGCACGGCCGCAAGGGCTCACTCGCGCACAGCACGCACTGGACCACGAGCCGATTCGACCAGTACGACCGCACGTACTCGTCTGCATCCGGACCGGCCGCCTCGAGCTCTACGCCGTCGGCCAAGGGGACGGCCTTCACCGATACCTGGCACCACAAGTAGCCCTGGCGGCAGCGCGATTCGAGGGGGGACCCATGGGCGGGTCGAGGCGGACCGCGACCACGGTGACGGCCCTGGCGCTGGTCGGGGCGTCGACAGTGCTGCCGGCTGGTGCCGTCATGCCGCGCGCCGCCGTCAGCCTGTCGATACCGGCGTGCGTGGTCGGCCGGTTCACCGATGCGCGGGCTGTGTCCACCGGCACGTTCACGTTCAACGGCCAGTACCTGCACCTGGTGGGGGCGAAGGGAGAGGTCTTCGTCCAGCGCGCGTCCGGTTCGTCGTATGACGACTACCAGCACGCGGGTCCGTTGTCCGGCACGTATGCCGGGTCGCGGATCACGCTGACGTTCCGCGGCCGCATCACCCATCAGGTCATCGGTGCGACGGCACGCGCTCTGCGGGTGCGAGACGTGACCCGCTCGATGCGGGGCGTCTTCACATGGCAGGGTCAGCGCTATCCGTTCCGGTTCGCGCTGCTGTCCCACCAGCCCTACACGGTGCGGGTGGCCTGCACCGCTCGCGGGTTCACCGACACGGGTGCCGGAGGGTCGGACACCTATGTGCGGGCAGGGGCAGCGCCGAAGCTGCAGCGTGCGCGGGCGAGCGCCGCTCCGGGCGGGAGCAGCATTGCCACGGCGCCGCGCCTGGCCTGGGGCGTGACCGAGGAAGGCGTCGGAGGCGACAACTTCGAGAGCCAGGACGCGAACGCACCGGATCGCGGCCAGACCTTCTGGCGTGCCCAGGTCTTCAAAGGCGACCTTGTCACCGGCCGCTTCACCGCATCGAGCACCAACGGCTGCGGCACGAACCGGATAGAGCTGTTCGCCCCCACTGTCACCGACGCGACGCTGGGCAGCTCGACCCCGACGTTCAACACCGGGACCGAGGGTGACACGACGAACACGTGCGGAGCACACCGAACTGAGCACTGGCGATGGTCGCACGTCCCGTACTCCGGCCTGGCCACGATCTGGGCGGGCATCAGCGGAGAGGCGCCGACGTTCAGCTTCGTCGCGACGGTCGCGCACCGCACGACCGTGCACCTGGCATCGCTGCCGCGTTCGGTCCCCGCCGGCTCGAGCATCACCGTCCACGCGACGGTCCGCTCCGTCGCCGGTGTCCCAGCGGGCAGCTGCACCTTTGCCGAACGGGTCGGCACCGGGCGGTGGGTCACCGTCGCCCGGGCGCGGACGCGCAAAGGCAGCTGCCTGGCGCGCATCACGATCCCCCCGGCGGCGTCATCAACGTTGCGGGTGCGCGTGCGCTTCGCCTCGAACGGACCGTGGCAGTCCGCCACAGTCGTCAGCACCATCCTCCGCGCCACCTGAGCAGAGGTGCTGAGCGCCCCTGGCTCTGACGCCGCCCCGCCTGTTGCCCGGATCGCCCCCGACGGCCGGCACTTCTGCGCGACACTGCGGATCTCACCTCGCGAGGGGAGCGCGCCATGCGCCGTACCGCGGTTCGAGCCGCAGCGATCCTGCTCGGGATCTATGCGGGTGCGACCGTCGGGCCGGCCGCACACGCGACCACCGAGTTCGGCCCGAACGATCCGGCGTGGCAGGCCTACTACGCCGCCCCACACGACGCGAGCACGTGGCCCGCGTTCTGCGCCGGGGGCCACGGACGCGTCGCCGTGGCGGCAGACGGCGTGCCCGCCTGCGGACCGACCGGCGGGACAGCGATCGACATCCCCGGCGACGTCGCGACCCCGGGGTTCCAGTGCGTGGAGCTCAGCGACCGCTTCCTCTACGTGACGCACCACTGGAAGGACCTCGTGGCCCACGGCGCGCAGGTGGCCGCCCGCTACTCCATCCGCTACGGCGTGCGCCTGATCACGAGCGGCACCCCGGGGATCGCCCCCCACAAGGGCGACGTCATGAGCTTCTCCAACCAGACCTACACGGGCAACGCGACCAGGGATGCGAACCACACCGACACCGGACACACCGGAGTCGTGGTCGCCAGCACTGTCGACGCCAGCAGCGGCATCGGCACCTTCCAGCTGCTCAGCGAGAACATCGGCAATCCAAGGTCCGGCGACCTGACGACCTTCACGGTCCAGGCATGGAAGATCCCGACCGTCTTCGGATGGCACTTCAGCGAATGGATCCAGTCCGGCTCGGCCACCAGCACCCAACCCACGACTGGCCCGACGTCGGCCGCGCCGTCGTGGTCAATCCGAAGCTCCTCCGCGACCGGGACCCTGTCCGCGGTCATCATGACCCCCTCCCATGGCTGGGCCGTCGGATCCACCCAGGCCCAGGGCCTGCCATCCGCCCGGACCCTGGTCGACCGGTACTCCTCCACGTCGCGACAGTGGACGCAACAGACGAGCCCCGACATCGGGTCCGGACCGAACGCTCTTACCGCGGTCGCCGGAAGTGACCTCGACGCTTGGGCCGTGGGTCAGTACGAGCCGGCCGGGGGGTCCGGGGGCAGCCATGCCCTTGCGCTGCACTGGAACGGGAGCCGTTGGCTCAACAGATCACCCCCGTTCCCCGTCGACGCGCGGCTGAGCGGCGTCGCTGAACGCTCCCCGCACGACGTGTGGGCAGTCGGCGAGCGCACCGTCGGCGGGTGGGAGCTTCCCTGGGCCGTGCACTGGAACGGCTCGCGGTGGAACGCTGCGCGCACTCCCGTCCCGGCCAGCTCCACCGACGGACTTCCACCCTCCGCCATGCTCACCGGCGTCAGCGCCGTGCCGCACACGAGCATCGTCATCGCCGTCGGGGAGCAAGGCGGGCGCGGGCGCGGGTCCGGGCAACCGTTCGCGCTGCGCTGGAACGGCACCGCATGGCACGCGATGGGCGTCCCGATGATCAGGAACGGCTCGGGCGAGCTGGCTGCGGTCGCGGCCTCACCCGACGGCGTCGTGTGGGCGGTCGGCTCCTACGAGACGAGCGCCCAGTACCCGCTCGTCCTGCGCCTGGCCGGCCAGTACTGGGCGCAAGAACGAATACCCGCGATCCCGAACGGCTACCTCTCCGCCCTCGCGACCACCGTCACCGGCAACATCTGGGCCGCCGGCGCCTACC
Source organism: Mycobacteriales bacterium (assembly GCA_035545535.1). Lineage (GTDB taxonomy): Bacteria > Actinomycetota > Actinomycetes > Mycobacteriales > CAJCIY01 > DASZYF01. Next base: position 43,857 of record DASZYF010000195.1, read on the forward strand.
AACCACCCAACGCCACCTGGACCCGCCCGCTCGTCCTCTACGGCAGCGGCTCGCACTGGGCAAACACACACGCAACCGCAGCGCCCATCGGTTCCGGAACCTGCCCGGGGTTCACCGACGGCTACCAGGGCCTGACCGGAATCGCCATCGCCACCCACGGCTTCGACACCTGGGCCGTCGGCTACCACGACCGCATCTGCGCACCAGCCCGCCTGCAGCTCATAGAACGCCACGGTTGACCGGCCCGCACCGCCGCGCTCAGGGCGGAACGCAACGGCGCGCAGCCAACGTGCACGGTAGCTCGGCCGGACCCGACGGCTCACCGCAGTCGCCGGGCTCGGGTTCGGCGTCAGAGGTCAGCCTGCTTAACGAGCGCTGGTCACGGAATCAGGGCGCTCAACTCAACTGGTCATGTCGGGTCTGCTGGCGAGGTTGGGAGGGCACGGTCTCTGCAAGATCAAGAAGTCGTGCACACGCTGGTATCACGCTTCGCGGATACACCAAAAGCCGAGGCGGTCGTGCTCGGTCAGCGGCGTCGTCGTCGGCGTTCGGGTGGGGGAGCGGGCGGTGGCGGCGGGATGGGTTCGCGCCCGGCAAGGCGGGCGAGGTGGGGTGGGAGCGGGCGGAGCTGGGCGATCTCGTCGAGGGCTTCGTCGCGTTCGCGGCGCAGCTCGAGGTTCTCGCGCTCGAGGCGGCTGATCTTGGCGCGCAGGCGGGTGAGCTCGGAGCGGGTCTCGAGTCGCTCGGCCGTCGCGGTGGCCGCGCGGCGGGCTTCGTAGGCGCGTTGCTTGTGCGCCGGGCTGCAGTAGGACGGTCGCGGCCCACGTCGTAGCGGCGGTAGCTCGAACCGCTCGCCGCAGTACGCGCAGGTCGCGGTCGGACGCCGTCGCGGCAGCCCTGGGACGTTTCGGGCGGGCACATCCCGCACGATAACCCGTCACCGTGACCGGCTGGGTACGTGTAACGCATCTCGCGTGTCGGTCCGGGGCGTGGACGTCCGCCTTGATGCGCTTCGGGTCTGTGTGTCCCACACATCGAGGAGGACGTCGTGTCGCACGGTAGGCGGTTGTCTCGTGGTGATCGCATCGCGATGCTCGGCTGGCGCGGTTGCGGGCGGCGTTCACCGCTTCGCATGCGGTGCTCGGCATCGCCATCGCGGATCGGGTGCAGGCGCTGCTGGTCGTCGATCAGGAGTTGACGGTGCTCGCGCGCCGTCGGGTGCACGAGCAGGTCTGGGACCTGGGCCCAGGTGCCGGCCTGGGCTGTGGAGCAGGCGCAGGCCGCGGGCTTGTCGGGCGTGACGCTTATGAGGCAACCAGCTGGGCCCCCGACCCTGCGCAGGGGACGACGAGACGAGGGAGCCCCGCACCCGCGCGCACCGACGCGCGATCAGCCCGTCACTGTGACGCATCAACGCTCAGTGGGGTCGAAAGTGGGGCGCCCGCAACGCACCCTCCGAAGCATGCACACGGACGCGGGTACGCGCGCGGGTACGAACGCGGGTACGGGCATCGCGACGATCCCGCCCATGACCGCTGACGAATGGCCCTCAAGCTGCTTCGTGGGGACAAAAGTGGGGACGTCGGCGCCTACGACTGAGCGCATGTGTGTGTCCTCCGTCCGTGGTCGCTGCTGCCCCCGGGCCGTCGCGGGTGGGCAGTAGCGGTGATGTCGATCGGCCTCGTCGGCGCCGCCGACGCGGCCGCCTACTACCTGGACCGGGCCGCGGGCTGCGACCACGAGCACGAGCACGGTCGCGGGCTCGGCCGAGCGTGTGGGCAGGTGCCGGCGCGGGCGACGCGGTCGGGTGCGGATCTTGACTACTACACCGGGGACGGCGCGGGTTCGGCCGGGGGCTGCGGGGTCGGCGTTGAGGAGGCGACGCCGGCCGGTCGGTGGTTGGGCGAGGGCGCTGCCGCGCTGGGCTTGACCGGCGCGGTGGACGCGGCCGGGGGACAGCTGCTGCGGGCTTTGCTGGCCGGCCGTGATGCGGCGGGGGAGCAGCTGGTCGGCCCGGTGCTGCGGGTGGATCCGCGCAGCCGGCTTTCCGCTGGCCCGCTGGTCCGCGCGCTGGAAGCGGTGCTACCCCGCGAACGGTGGGACGCGCTGACCGACACCGGCGCCTTGCGCACAGCATCGGATCGATTGGACGCGGGCCGCTCGGGCACGCTGCCCGTCGAGGTGATCGCGCGGGTCGCGACCGCGGCCGGTCTGGATCCGGTCGCGCTCTACCGCAGCGTCGACGGGACCGACACCTTCGCGGCCGCGCTGGCGCATGCGGGTGGCCGCGTCGACATCCGTCGTGCGGGCCTGGATGTGACGTTGTCGGCACCGAAGAGCGTGAGCGTCCTGTTCGGCCTGAGCACGCCGCAGGTCGCGACGGCGGTCCGCGCGGCGCACGCGGTGGCCGTGCGTGAGGTCGTGGCCTACCTACAACGCCACGCCGCCCGGCCGGCCCGGGGCCATCACGGTGGCGGCCGGGCCGCGCGGCGCATCGGCTCGGACGGGCTGATCGTGGCCGCGTTCGAGCACCACACCAGCCGGACCGGGGACCCGCAGCTGCACACCCACCTTGTCGTCCCGAACCTGGTCCGCGGCAACGACGGGAGGTGGTCCGCGCTGGACACCCGGGCCGTCTACCGCCACGCCCGCACCGGCACCGCGGTCTATCAGGCGGTGCTGCGCGGGGAGCTGACCCGCACGCTTGGCGTCGGCTGGGACGGCCTCAGCAGGGGGATCGGCGAGGTCGCGGGCGTGCCGCGGGGGCTGCGTGCGGTGTTCTCCAAGCGGCGGGCGCAGATCACGGCCGCGCTCGCGGCGCGGGCCCTCACGGGTGCGAAGGCCGCCCAGGCCGCGTGCCTGGCCACCCGACCCACCAAGACATCGGAGAACGTGTCGGCGCGGCGAGAGCGCTGGCAGGCCGAGGCGCGGGCGGCCGGGTTCGATCCCGCCGACCTGAACCGGCTCGTGCACCGCACCACGGCCCCGGCCTCGCCCGACACACGCGCGCTCGACCGACTGGCGGGCGTGCTGTTCGGCCCGACCGGCGTGACCCGCGAGCAGACCACGTTCACCCGTCAGGACCTGGCCCAACATCTGTGCGATCTGCTCCCGGCCGGCACACCGCTGCGGCTGAGGGACCTCGATCGGCTCGTCGACACGCTGATCCGACACGCCGATGTGCTCCCCGTCATCCCGAACAGCGGCACCGACGGTGCGGCCGTCGAACGCCGCTACACCACCGTCGAGCTCGTCAGCGTCGAACAGCACGCGCTGTCCCTGGCCGCTACGCCCGCCCCTCGACCCGTGGGCACCGTCGACCCGTCCCAGGCGCGTGCCCTGCTCGGCGAGACAGCGCTGTCTGGCGCGCTGTCGGCCGAGCAGTACCGCACCGTGCTCGCCTTGGTCACGGCCGGGCGGCGCCTCGACGTGATCGCCGGACCACCTGGCTCCGGCAAGACCGCCGCCCTGCACGCGGCCCACCACCTATGGACCCAGGCCGGGCATCCGGTGCTCGGCGCCACCTTGTCGCGGCAGGCCGCGCAGAACCTGCAACACGCCACCGGCATCCCCACCACCAGCGTCACCGCACTGCAGCGCAACCTCGAGCGCCAAGCCCTGCCGGCCGGCGCCGTGCTCGTGCTGGACGAAGCCAGCCTCATCAACACCCGCACCCTCGCCACGCTGCTCGACCACGTCGACGCCGCCCACTGCAAGCTCGTCCTGGTCGGCGACCCATTGCAGCTGCCCGAGATCGGCGCCGGCGGACTGTTCGCCGCGCTCGCCGACCGCCCCGACACCCTGCGCCTGACCAGCAACCAGCGCCAGAGCGCCGGCTGGGAACGCGTCGCGCTCGCCCGCTACCGCACCGGCGACCTTGCCGGCGCGCTGCACGACTACGCCAGCCACGACCGCGTGCACACCGCCGACAGCACCGAGGCCCTGCTCGACCAGGTCGCCGTCGACTACACCGACGCGCGTCGCAACGGCGGCGACGTGCTCGTGCTCGCCGCCCGACGCGCCGACGTTGACGCGCTCAACACCGCCATCCGCACCCGGCTCAGCACCGTTGGCGTGCTCGGCGACGACGAACTCACCATCACCGTCGGCGACACCGTGCGCGACACCAACGGTGAGGAAGCGACGCGCGGCTACCGGGTCGGCGATCAGGTCATGGTCACCGTCAACGACCGCGCGCGCGGGCTCATCAACGGCACCCGCGGCACGGTGGCCGCTGTCGATCAACATGCCGCGGCGCTCGCCGTGCACCTCGGCGACGGGCGCACCGTCACCCTCGACCGGGACTGGCTCGCCACCGGGCACCTCGCTCACGGCTACGCGATCACCGTGCACAAGGGCCAAGGCCTCACCGTCGACACCACCCTCATCTACGGCGGCGACGGGCTCAGCCGCGAACACGGCTACGTCGCCCTGTCCCGCGGCCGCACCGCCAACCACCTCTACCTCGCGCCGGCACGGGTCGAGAGTCCCGACTGCGGCCCACCCCGCCGCACCGCCGAACCCACCGCGCGCGACCTCACCGCCGACCTGCTCGAACGTCTCCAACGCACGAGCACCCAGCAGCTCGCCAGCACCCGCCTGGCCCACGCTCGTGAACGCGTTGCCAGCGAGGCGCGCAGCCGGCTCACGGTCGTGAACATCGCAGCCCGCGACCGCGGGATCGTCCGATGACGAGCTCGGATCGCCTCCCGCGCCTGCGCATGGCGATGGGCGACGACGAGCTACGAGCGAGTCCTCAGCCAGCAACGGCCCAACCGACACTCGCCGATCCGTGGGCGGGCCGCGACCCGCGGCACACCTTTCTGAGCGCGCGCGAGGTCATCGCCCGCTACGGCTGGGGTCGCACGAAGGGGTACGAGATGTTGCGCCGCCCCGACTTCCCCGCCGCCGTCGGTGGCGATCGTTACCGGCTGGACGCGCTGATGGCGTGGGAGGACGCCCAACTTGCCCAGCCCCGGCGGGACCCGCCGACGATCGTGGCGACGTTCCCCCCGCGCAAGCGTCCGCGCCGGCAGGCCGCGGGCTGAATCCTTGGAGGGTGTCCGTGCTGACCGTGCGCGTCAGTACTGCTCGAGCTGGCGGGTCACATCCGAGAGCGCATCCGCGCCCGAGCGCACGTAGTGCGCGATCACGGTGGCGAGCTGATCACCGAGCCACGCCGCGACGTCGGCCCACTCGCGGTGCAGCTCGTCGTGCCAGAACGCCGCGGCGTGGTGGCGCAGATTCCGATACGGCACGAATGCCGGCCAGGCACAGTCCGGGTCGTGCTTCGCGAGCCACCGGCGGACCCGGTGCCAACGGTCGTTGAGCAGCTCGCTACGTGGCGGACGTCCAGTGGAGCTGTCGATGAAGACCCACAGCTCGTTCGCGGGGTCGACCTGCACCTCCCACCATCGGTCCGGCGACCCGGCCAGCGTGCCGCGCCGCACCCGTTCACCGGTCTGCGCGCGGGTCACCTCGGCGACGCTCGCCGTCGACGGCAACCCGAGCAGCACAGCGCAGCGCGGCAGCAGCGCATCGAGCACCGAACGCGGGAGCGGAGCGTCATGAACCACGCCGTTCTTCACGGGCCCGCGGAACGGTGGGCTGTCACGCTCCCGCGGCTGGGTCCACGAACCGTTGACCGAGACGACACCACGGTCGAAGAAGACATCGACCGCCCGCAGAGCGTGCTGCTCGCTGAGTCGCAACCCCCCGTACCCGGCGACGCGAATCTGCGTAGCGAACAACGGCAGCCGTCGAAGCTCGGGCGGGCCCGACGACGTCAGCTCATCGGCGGCCCGAGCCATCGCGTCGACCTGTCGTCGCTCCGGCCGCAGCTCGGGCGGCACGTACCCGCGGCCGGCTCCCTGCAGCTGCTGTTGCCGCGGAAGCGACAGGCCATCCAATGGATCGATGTCTCGCGACAGCCAGCCTTCACGCCAAGCCAGCGAACGCATCGCGGCCATGTCCTGCCGCACGTCGCCCAAGCGGGACACCGAGCGCACCCCCCGCTCCTGTGCTCCGGCAATGACCTGCCTCGAGTGGCTGACACGCCAACGCGTGACCGGCAGCTCCCCCAGCACCGGACGGATGTGGGCGCGGAGTCGACTCTCCCGCTGCTCGACGGTGCGAGCCGCTTTCCCTCGCGCGCGCGAGTCCTCGAGGTACAGATCAGCCAGCGCGTCCCCATTGCGTTCGCGCAGGACACGCGCACGTGCCGGCGTCGCGCTCCGCGCGTCGAGCGCGGCCTCGACCCGCGAGAAGATCAGTCGGGCCTCGTCTTCGGTGCTCGCCGTCCGAGATGTCCACGACCATCCGTCCGGCGTGTCCTCCTTGAACGCCACTCGGTACAGCCGGTAGCGGCCGGTCGGCGCGTAGAGCGCCGCTCGCCAGGGCCGCAACCCCTCGCCGAGCGTGCGAGCGCGGCCGGTGGCGAGAACCCGCTGGGGACGCGACATCAGGCGAAGGTGATGTTGGCAAGCAGGAACTGGTGTGACATCTCATCTGTCTTTCTCGTCTGTCTAGTGCGAGTATGCGACAGACGACAGCACTGGTCAACGGTGGCAGGCGAACAGGATGCAGATGAACAGACTGGCAGGATCACTCAGTCCATACCTCCTGCAGCACAAAGACAACCCGGTCAACTGGTGGCCCTGGTGCGACGAGGCGTTCGCCGAAGCACGCCGCTTGGACAGACCAGTTCTGCTGTCTGTTGGTTACGCCGCCTGCCACTGGTGCCACGTCATGGCGCACGAGTCGTTCGAGGACGACGAGGTCGCGAAGCTGCTCAACCACCTCTTCGTGAACGTGAAGGTCGACCGCGAGGAGCTGCCCGACGTCGATGCGGTCTACATGGAGGTCACGCAGGCGATGACCGGCGGGGGCGGCTGGCCCATGACGGTCTGGATGACACCCGACGCCGCGCCGTTCGTCGCGGGCACCTACTTCCCGAAGCCGCAGCTCATCGAGATCTGCCTGCGCATCGCGAAGGTGTGGACCGAGGACCGGGCCCGCGTCGAGGCGACCGGCCGCGACATCGTGCAGACGCTGAACCGCCCGCGCCGCGGCCTGGAGGGGGCGCCGCCGTCGGCGGCCGACCTCGACGCCGCGATCGCGCGGCTGGCGCAGGACTTCGACGCCACGCACGGCGGGTTCGGCGGAGCGCCGAAGTTCCCGCCGTCGAGCGTGCTCGAGTGGCTGCTGCGCGCGCACGCGCGCTCCGCCGACGAGCGCCCGCTGACGATGGCGATGACCACGCTGGAACGGATGGCCCGCGGCGGGATCTACGACCAGCTGGCCGGCGGCTTCGCCCGCTACTCCGTCGACGCGCAGTGGGTCGTGCCGCACTTCGAGAAGATGCTCTACGACAACGCGCAGCTCGCGCGCGTCTACGCGCACGCGCACCGGCTGACCGGCGACGCGCTGTGCGCCCGGATCGCCCGCGAGACGTGCGCGTGGATGATCGCCGACCTGCGCACTCCCGAAGGTGGCTTCGCGTCCGCGCTCGACGCCGACACCGACGGTGTCGAAGGCCTCACCTACGTGTGGCGGCGCGCCGAGCTCGAGCCGCGCCTGGCTGATCTGCTCGTCGTGACCGAGGAAGGCACGTTCGAGCACGGCACGTCGACGCTGCAGCTGCCGCGCGACCCGGACGACGCGGCGTGGTGGGCCGCGCAGCGACAGCAGCTGCTCGCCGTCCGCAACGCGCGGCCGCAGCCCGCCCGCGACGACAAGGTGGTCGCCGCCTGGAACGGGCTCTCGATCGCCGCGCTCGCGGATTGCGCTGTGCTGCTGGACGAACCGCGCTTCCTCGAAGCGGCGCGTGACGCGGCGGCGATGCTGCTCGCACTGCACGTCGTCGACGGCCGGCTGCGGCGCGTGTCTCGCGGCGGCGTCGTCGGGCCCCATGCGGCGGTCCTCGACGACCACGGCTCGCTCGCCGACGGGCTGCTCGCCCTGCACCAGGCGACGGGGGAGCGGCGCTGGCTGGACGCCGCGCTCGTCCTGCTCGAGGACGTGCTCACCCACTTCCGTGAGGGCGACGGCACGTTCGCCGACACCGCCGACGACGCGCAGGTCCTCGTCTCCCGTCCGGCTGACCCCAGTGACGGGGCGACGGCCAGCGGAGCGAGCGCCGCGGCGCACGCGCTGCTCACCGCCGCCGCGCTCACCGGTGACGCCCGTCTCCGCGACGCGGCCCTCGCCGGCGTCGGGTCGTTGGCCGGGCTGGTCCGGCAGGTGCCGCGCTTCTTCGGCTGGACCGCGGCCACCGCCGAGGCGGTGCTCGCCGGCCCGTTGGAGATCGCCGTGGTCGACCGACCCGACCTGCTCGCGGTGGCCCGGCGCAGCACCTCACCGGGCGCGGTGGTCGTGGCGAGCCCGGGCGACAGCCCGCTGCTCGCCGGCCGCCCCGACCCGGCCGCCTACGTGTGCCGCGGAACCGTGTGCGAGCTCCCGACCACAGATGCGCAGGTCCTGGCCCGTCAGGTAGCCGCCCGGGAATGAACGTCGCCTCCTCTTGCTTTGATTACGATGTAATGATGTAATCAAAACATCACGTAAGCGTTGAGCGCCTGAACACATCGGCGCCGCCCGTGAT
>DASZYF010000196.1:0-11624 GCA_035545535.1 Mycobacteriales bacterium
CAGCACCGTCGAGCCCATCAGCGCGCGGTCGACCGGCTCGCCGTTGCGCTCCACGACCACCCAGCCCGTGCCCAGCCCGAGCGACTCGACGAGCGCCGTCACCGTGAGTCCGTCGTCGAGCACGCGCTCGGTCCCGTTCACGCGGACGTTCATCAGAACCCCAGTGCCTGCGCGCGGCGCTTGATCTCGGTGCCCCGGTTCTCAGCCAGGGCCCGGGCCGGGCTTCCGGGGATGGTCGGGTCTTCGGTGAAGAGCCACGTCACCATCTCGACGTCGGAGTAGCCGGCATCGCTGAGCAGGCGGATCACCGCGTCGAGGTGCTTCACCGGGCCGTCCGGGCCGACGAGGGCGGACGGGACGAGCAGCGGAGCGTCGGGCGACGCGCGCAGGGCGAGCAGGCGACGGTCCTTGACCAGATCGCGCACGCGGGTGACCGGCAGCCGCAGCCGCTCGGCGATGTCCGGCAGCGTCAGCCAGTCCGGCACCTCGGGAGGCAGCACTACAGGTCCTTGATCGCCACCGACGGATCGGCGTAGCGGTCCACGTCGAGTGGGCGCTGCTCGCCGATGAGCCGCCGCGCCTGGATGAGGTCCCGCGGCCGGTCGGCGCTGATCTGCGCGGTGAGGCAGCCCTGAGCGTCGATCCAGCCGACCGCCCAGCCCTTGGCGTCCGGCGCCTCACGCCGCACGGCCCGCGCACCTTCGGGGCGGAAGCCGGCCCACTGCAACATGTGGCCGAGCTGCTCGCTCCACACGTAGGGCACCGGGTCGTGCACCGGCCCGCTGTCGTCGGACCAGTCGTTCACCAGCGAGCGCGCGGCGACGGTGGGTGCGGTGTAGGCGTCGTCCCAGTGCTCGAGGTGGATCCGGGTCTGCCAGCGCGGCGACCACGACGCGGCGACGTCGCCGACCGCGACGATGCCTTCGACGTTCGTGCGGAGCCGCTCGTCGACGACGATGCCGCGCTCGATGTCTACGCCGCTGCCGGCGAGCCAGCCGACCGCCGGGCGCACACCCACACCGGAGACGACGACGTCGGCATCGATGTGCGTGCCGTCGGCGAGGTCGACGCCACCGTCGACGATCTCGGCCACGCCAACACCGAGCCGGAGGTCGACGCCGTCCCACCACGGGAGGGTGCGGGCGCCGACGTCCTCGCCGAGCGCCACCGCGAGCGGCGCGGGCGCCGCCTCGACGCACGTCACGACGCACCCGTGCTTCACCGCGGCGGTGACGACCTCGGAGCCGATCCAGCTGGCGCCGATGACCGTGACGCGGGTGCCCTCGGTGAGGCGCTTGCGCAGCCCGTGCGCATCGTCGATGGTGCGCAGCGTGATCTGCTCGCCCGTGCCGGGCAGCCGGATCGGGTCCGACCCGGTGGCGATCGCCAGGCCGTCGTAGGTGACGTCACCGCCATCGGTCTCGACGACACCGTCGCTGACCCGCAGACCGGTGGCGCGTCGTGAGGCGAGGTGCTCCACGTCGAGCGCCGCGAGATCGATCTCGAACGTCGTGTCCTCGCGGTCGCCGGTGAGAACCGTCTTCGACAGCGGTGGCCGGTCGTAGGGCAGGTGCGGCTCCGCCCCGATGAGCGTCAGCCGGCCGACGTGGCCGGCCGCCCGGAGCTCCTCGCAGGTGCGGGCTCCGGCCATGCCGGCACCGACGACGACGATCCGTTCCCGTTCCGCCATCAGGCCGGCCCCACGTCCAGCACGACCTCGAGCTGCCAGACCTCGCTGCCGGTCGACGCGGGCCGGTCGCCGGCGCCGGGAGCCGCATCAGAAGGGCGCCGGTCCTGCGCGGCCTGGGCGTGACCGGCGGCGAACGCCTGCGAGTCGCGCCACGCCTGGAAGTCGGCCTCGGAGCGCCAGCGCGTCCAGACGAGGTAGCGGTCGGTGCCCTCGACGGGGCGGAGCAGCTGGAAGCCCTCGAAGCCCTCCGCCTTCTCGACCGCGCCCGCCCGCGCGGCGAACCGCTGCTCGAGCACCTCGCCCGCGCCCTCCGGCACGGTCAGGACGTTGATGACCACCACGCTCACGCGCCCGATCCTGCCGCACCGCCCGTGCCAGGCTCCTGGCGTGGCACTCAACCCGACCGGCAGCGACATCAAGGCGTTCCTCGAGGCCGACGACGACGGCGGCACCTGGTTGTAGCGCCCGGCTGCCGGTGGGGTCAGCGCGCGGCCAGCGCGTCCTTCAGAGCCGGCGTCAGGTCACCGCGGTCGGCCACCACGATCGTCTCGAGCTCGAGCCACTCCGCCATGAGCCGCAGCTCCGCCGCGAGCGGGCCGACGACGTCGCGCGGCTCGTCGGTGGGTTCGCGCCAGGCGCCCTCGACGAACATCGTCGCGCTCTTGGTCGCGCTCTTGAGATCGACCCGCGCGGCGAGCTCCTCGCCGAGCAGGAACGCCATCACGTAGTAGCCGTAGAGGCGCCTGTCCTTGGGGACGTAGACCTCGCACTTCCACTCGACGTCCCACAGGCGCGCGATGCGCGGCCGGTGGTTCATGGCGGGGTCGAACGGCGACAGCAGCGCGCGCACGTCGACGCTGCCGGCGCCCGGCACCTTCGTCCCCGGGAGCACGTAGGCGGGGACGCCCCAGCCCTCGACCTCGACGCGTTCGAGCGCGCCGGCCTCCTCGAGCTCCGCCACCGCGATGCGGCTCTTCTTCGCGTTCATGCCGACGTAGTCCGCCAGGTCGTCGGCGGCGGCCACTCCCAGCGCCCGCGCGGCGACGAGGACCAGCCGGCGGCGCGCCTCTTCCTCCGCCAGGCGGGGCAGCGCGAGCACCTCCGGCGGCAGCACCCGCTCGGGCAGGTCGAAGACGCGCTCGACCCCACGGCGGCCGGAGATCTGCAGCTCGCCCGCGATCCACAAGCTCTCGAGGCAGCGCTTCTCATCCGCCCACTCCCACCAGCCGCCCGACCTCTTGTTGGCGGGCGGCGTGATCTGCGACGCCGTCGCGCCGCCCTTGTCGCGGATGTCGGCGAGCACCTTGTCGGCGAGCTCCCGGTGGCTGCGCAGCCACCGGCCGTAGCCCGAGTCGCCCCGCATCACCTCGTAGCGGAAGCTCGCGGCCTGGTGCAGCTCCATCGGGATGTAGCTCGACGCGCGCAGCATGTGCTCGAGCAGCGGCCGCGGGGCGGAGTAGGCGAGCGCGTGCAGGTGCTCGCGGTCGTAGGGACCGAGGCGCGCGAACGGTGCGAGGTACTGCGCCTTCGTGAGCACGTTGATGCCGTCGAGCTGGATCCCGCCGAGCTTCTGGACCAGCGCGTGCACGTCCCGCCGGCCGGCCGCCTTCGGCCGCTTGCCCGTGAGGCCCTGCGCGGCCAGCGCGAGCCGGCGCGCCTCGTCGATCGAGAGCGCGGACCCGCGCGTCACAGGAAGGCCGCGCGGGCGGAGTAGCGGCCCGCGTCATCGACGACCAGGCGCACCGGGAAGCCGAACGTCGCGGCCAGCGCGTCCTGCGTGAGCGTCGTGCCGATGGGGCCACTGCCGACGACGCGCCCCATGCGCAGCAGCAACGCATGCGTGAAGCCCGCCGGGATCTCCTCGACGTGGTGCGTGACGAGCACGAGCGCCGGAGCCGCGGGGTCGCGGGCCAGCCGGGTGAGTCGCGCGAGCAGCGCCTCCCGGCCGCCGAGGTCGAGGCCGGCCGCGGGCTCGTCGAGCACGAGCAGCTCCGGGTCGGCCATCAGCGCCCGCGCGATCTGCACGCGCTTGCGCTCGCCTTCGGACAGCGAGCCGAACGGGCGCTGCGCGAGGGCGCCGCAACCGAGGCTCGCGAGCAGCCGCCGCGCCCGCTGGTCGTCGGTGTCCTCGAGCCAGGAGCCGCCCCGCGAGATCGCGCCCCACGCGCCCGCGAGCACGACGTCGACGACCTTCTCGTCCACGTCGAGCAGGTCGGCGATCGCGGCGCTGCAGAGGCCGACGCTCGGCGCGAGGTCGTCGACGTCGGCGGTCGCGAGGTCCTCGCCCAGCAGCTCGGCGCGGCCCTCGGACACCGGCAGTCCGCCGGCGACCACCTGGCTCAGCGTGGTCTTGCCGGCGCCGTTGCCGCCGAGCACCACCCACCGCTCACCCGGGTGGACCGCCCAGGTGACGTCCTGCAGGGCGGCGTGCAGGCCGCGGCGCACCGTCACGCCCCGGAGGCTGACGAGCGGGTCCGACAGAGTCATCGTCGGCCGGCGGTCGCGGGATGCTTCTTCCCCGCGGCCGGAGGCCACGAAGTCCGTGTCACGGCCGGATGACCACCTTGCCGGTGACCTCGCGACGATCCATGGCGAGCATCGCCTCGGCGGCCCGCTCCAGCGGGTACGCCGTCAGTGGCAGCGGCGGGATCGTGCCGGCGGCGAGCAGCGGCTCGAGCTCGGCCCACTGCGACTGCAGGTAGCCGGGGTGGGAGAGGAACCACATCCCCCAGCCGGCACCGACGACATCGATGTTGTTGAGCAGGAGCCGGTTGACGGCCACCGTCGGGATCTCGCCCGCGGTGAAGCCCACGACCGCGAGCCGGCCCTCGGGGCGCAGCGAGCGCAGGCTGTCGGTGAAGCGGTCGCCGCCGACCGGGTCGACGACGATGTCGACGCCCTCGCCGCCCGTCGCGTCCTTCACCGCGGCGAGGAAGCCGTCGGCCATGACCACGTCGCTGGCGCCGAGGGACCGGGCGACCTCGGCCTTGCGCTCGTCGCTCACCACCGCGATGACGCGCGCCGCGCCGAGCGCCGGCGCGAGCCGCAGGACCGAGACCCCGATGCCGCCCGCGGCGCCGTGGACCAGCACGCTCTCGCCGGGCGCGAGCCGGGCCCGCTTGCGCAGGACGAAGTGCACGGTCAGGTCGTTGAACAGCAGCCCCGCGCCCTGCTCGGTGGTGATGTTGTCCGGCAGCTTGAAGGCCGAGGTCAGCGGGACGAGGGCGGTCTCGGCGAAGCCGCCGTTGAAGCAGAGCCCGGCGATGCGGTCGCCCGGGGCGAAGCCGCTGCCCTCGGGCGCCACCCGCACGACACCGCCGACCTCGGCGCCGAGGGTGAACGGGATGGCCGGCTTGATCTGGTACTGCCCGCGGCTCATGAGGACCTCGGGGAAGGCGAGCCCGGCCGCCTCCACGTCCACCAGCAGGGCGTCGGGCGTGGGCTCGGGCTCCGGCACGTCGAGGACCTCGACCGCCTCCGGGCCGTCGAGCCGGGTCACCTGGACAGCGCGCACCTCGGCATCCCACCACGCATCGGAGGGCGACACGCGTCACGGAGTGCCGATCGGCCGGGCGGAGGCCGGAACCCGGCCGCTACCATGGGGCGTTGCTCTGCAGGCAGCGCGCCCGTCCACTGCCGACCCGGACGGCCCCCTGCAGGCACGTACGCGCTGCCCATCCATCCCACAGCTAGAGGGAAGGCACCACCACGTGAGCACTCCCGCCCGCGCCACCAAGGCTCCGGTCAAGGCGTCCAAGCCCGCCGCGAAGGCCCCGGCCAAGGCCGCCAAGGCGCCCGCGAAGGCCCCGGCGAAGGCCGCCAAGGCGCCCGCGAAGAAGACCGCGCTGCGCGACGTCAGCGCCTCGAAGGCCAAGCTGGCCGACCCCGAGCTCGAGGACGGCGACGCTCCCGTCGAGGTCGTCGTCGCCGACGGCGAGGCCGAGGCCGCGCTGGCCGAGATCGACGCCGAGGTCGCCGCCGCCGTCACCGAGGCGCCCGCGGCGGGAACCGCCGAAGGTGAGGACGACGACGACGAGGAAGAGGCCGACGAGGCCGCCTCCAAGGCCGCGGCGGACGACGAGGACGACGAGCCGGCACCGGTCAAGGCCGAGGAGGTCGGCGTCAGCGCCGACCTCGTCCGGGCCTACCTCAAGGAGATCGGCAAGGTCGCGCTGCTCAACGCCGAGCAGGAGGTCGAGCTCGCCAAGCGCATCGAGGCCGGCCTGTTCGCCGCTGAGAAGCTGCGCCTGGCCGATGACGGCAAGGTCAAGCTCGACAAGCGCACCCGCACCGACCTCACGCTGCTCGCGCGGGACGGCAAGCGCGCCAAGGACCACCTGCTCGAGGCCAACCTCCGCCTCGTCGTCTCGGTCGCGAAGAAGTACACCGGCCGCGGCATGGCGTTCCTGGACCTCATCCAGGAGGGCAACCTCGGCCTGGTTCGCGCCGTCGAGAAGTTCGACTACACCAAGGGCTACAAGTTCTCCACCTACGCCATGTGGTGGATCCGCCAGGCCATCACCCGGGCGCTGGCCGACCAGGCGCGCACGATCCGCCTGCCCGTCCACCTCGTCGAGCAGGTCAACAAGATGACGCGCATCCAGCGTCACCTGCTGCAGACCCTGGGCCGCGAGCCAACCCCTGAGGAGCTCGCCCAGGAGCTCGACACCACGCCCGAGAAGATCGTGGAGATGCAGCGCTACGCGCGCGACCCGATCTCGCTCGACCAGACCGTCGGCGACGACGGCGACTCTCAGTTCGGCGACTTCATCGAGGACGCCGACGCTCCGGTCGCCGAGGAGGCGGTCGCGTTCGGCCTGCTCCGCGAGCAGCTGACCGCGGTGCTGGCCACGCTCCCCGAGCGCGAGGCCACCGTCGTGCGCATGCGCCACGGCCTGGTCGACGGCACCCCGCGCACGCTCGACGAGATCGGCAAGCGCCTCGGCCTCACCCGTGAGCGCATCCGCCAGATCGAGAAGGCGACGATGGCCAAGCTTCGCCACCCGAGCCGTTCCCAGGTCCTGCGCGACTACCTCGACTGACCGGCTCGACTGACCGGCTCGACTGAACGGCTCGACTGACCGGCTCAACGGATCCGCGCGACCGATCCGCACAAGCGCGTCCAGCAGCGCCCGCCCGCCGCACCTGCGGCGGGCGGGCGCTGTCGGTTGACCGGTCGCCGAACGGGGGGCGCGCCATACCTGACCAGCCGGTCATTTTGGGACACACTGGCGCAGTTCCACCACGACGAGCCCCCTGACCGGGGCCGCCCCCGTCGTACTGGAGGCGATCGATGACGATCACCGAGCACGGTTCCCAAGGCGCGGACAGCAGCTCCGATCAGGGCGACGGCTCCGGCCGGAGGGGGATGAAGGCGCCGGTCTCCCGGCGGGCCCTGCTCGGCTTCCTGGTCGCCGCGCCGACGCTCATGGCCGTCGCCGGCCGGGCGGACGCCGCGATCATCCCGTCCCCACCCGAACCGTCGGACCTGCAGGACCTCGGCGACCTGCAGGTGTACTTCGCGAAGCCGACCTCGAACCTCATCCAGATCGTGGTGAACAAGGACGGCACGGTCTCGTTCGCGCTGCCGCGCTGCGAGGTCGGCCAGGGCATCACGACCGCGATCGGCATGCTCATCGCCGAAGAGCTCGACCTCCCGCTGTCGAAGGTGCACGTCACGTTGGCCGACGCGCGCATCGAGCTGGCCGACAACCAGCTGACCGGCGGTTCGAACTCGATGCGCTCCATGTACGACCCCGTCCGCACCGCCGCGGCCATCGCGAAGCTGCAGCTGATGACGACGGCGGCCAAGCAGATGGGTGTGCCGATGAGCACGCTCACCGCGAAGGACGGCGTCATCACCGCGCCGCACGGCGGCACCCGCACCTACGGGTCGCTGGCCGAGGCCGCGGCCGTGACCAAGACGCGGGCGGTCCAGCCGAAGCTCAAGGACGCCAAGGACTTCGCGATCGTCGGCACGAGCCAGAACCGGGTCGACGCGCACGACATCGTCACCGGCAAGAAGGTCTTCACGATGGACCTCGACGTGCCCGGTGCGCTGCCGACGATGATCTGCCGGCCGCCCACGATCAACGGCACGGTCAAGGCCGTCAACAACAAGGCCGCGGTGCTCGCGATGCCGGGCATCACACACGTCGCCGCGATCCCCACCGGGGTCGCCGTGCGCGGCCGCACCTTCGGCCAGTGCATCGACGCCGTGCGCGCGCTGAACGTGACGTGGGGTCCCGGCACCGAGGACGGCAAGACCGAGGCCGCGATCCTCGCCGAGCTGAAGGCCGCCGAGCTGCCGTTCGCGTCCGTGCCGCTCGGCGAGACGATCGACCGCACCTTCACGTTCTCCTTCGCGAGCAACAGCCCGCTGGAGACGGGGTCGGCCGTCGCCGACGTGAAGGCCGGCAGCGCCGAGATCTGGTCGACGTTGAAGGTCCCGATCGTCGCGCAGCAGGAGATCGCGAACGCCCTCGGCCTCCTGCCGACGCAGGTGAAGGTGCACGTCATCACCGGCGGCGGCTCGTTCGGCCGGCACCTGTTCCACGACGCGGCCATGGAGGCCGCGCTCGCGTCCCAGGCGTTCGGCGCTCCGGTGCGGCTGATGTGGCACCGCACCGACGACTTCCGCGCCGGCCGCACGCACCCGATGGCGACCTCGCGCATCCAGGCGACGATCGCGGGCGGCAGCGTCGTGCAGCTGCAGCAGCGCCACACGAGCGTCTCCACCGACTTCTCGCACAGCTTCGGCGACCAGCTCACCGCGTTCGCCGCGCAGAAGTTCCCCGGCCCGACGCAGCTCGGCTTCTCGCAGACGATCTTCAACTACACCGCGAACGTGCCCTACAACTTCGGCGTCACCGAGCAGGCGCTCAACGAGGTCGACATGGGCTTCCACACGGGGAGCATGCGCAACATCTACTCCCCCGACGTGTGCACCGCGCTCGAGCTCGTCGTCGACGAGCTGGCCGTGAAGCTCGGCCAGGACCCGTACGCGTTCCGGCGCGCCTACCTCAAGGACGACCGTTCGCGCGCGGTGCTCGACGCAGTGGCGAAGAAGGGCAGCTGGGGCCGGGCGATGGCGCCCGGCACCGCGCAAGGCATCGCGTTCCACTCCGAGTACAAGGGCGTCTGCGCCTGCCTCGTCGAGATCGACTGCCGCCCGGCGACCGTGAACCGCAAGGTGCGGGACGCCGTCACGGGACCGCGGGTGACGAAGGCGATCTTCGCGGTCGACGTCGGGCTGCCGGTCAACCCGCGTGGCCTCGAGGCCCAGATGATGGGCGGGATCATGGACGGCATCGCCCACACCCTGACGTGCAGCCTGCATCTCAAGGGCGGGTACTTCGCCGAGGGCAGCTGGGACAACTACTTCTACACACGGCAGTGGAACGTCCCGACGGAGCTCGAGGTGATCGTCATGCCGACGACCACGGGCAAGCCCGGCGGTGCGGGTGAGTTCGGTGTCGCGGCGTCGAAGGCCGCGGTGTCGTGCGCCTACGCGCGCGCGACGAAGACCATGCCGCTGCTGTTCCCGATCAACCACAACGACCCGCTGGCGTTCGACGTCCTGCCGACCACACCGCCCATCCCGCCGTCCCCCACCGACGGCCTCACGAGCTACTAGGAGCGCGGACGATGTCTCTGGAGAAGCGATGACCACGACACACACGTTCCGCGTGAACGGGCAGGCCGTCCGCGTCGAGGTCGAGGACGACGTGAGGCTGCTCTGGGTGCTGCGCGACCTGCTCGGCATCAAGGGGCCGAAGTACGGCTGCGGGCTCAACGTCTGCAAGGCGTGCACGAGCCACATCAACGGCAAGGCGTTCAACCCGTGCTCGGTGCCGGTCGGCAAGATCAAGCCGACCGACGAGATCACGACGATCGAAGGACTGCCGGCGACGGTCGGCGCCGACCTCCACCCGATGCAGCAGGCCTGGCTCGATCACGACGTCGCGCAGTGCGGCTACTGCCAGCCGGGCCAGATCATGGCGGCCGTCGCGCTGGTCAAGGAGGCGCAGGCGCAGAAGCGCGCGATCACCGATGCGGACCTCGACGGGATCCGCAACGTGTGCCGGTGCGGCACCTACTTCCGCGTGCGCGAAGCGATCCGCGACGGAGCGGCCGCGATGGCCAAGGCCGCCGCACGGTCAACCGCCAAGACCGGCGCTGCTGCCGGCAAGCCCCCGAAGGTGAAGCCACCCCAGGGCGCGCTCGCCGCGACCGGTCTCGACCCCGGCATCGCCGTGGCCGGCGCCGCCGCCGTGGCCGCGGCCGTGGTCGGCAAGCGCCTCTCGGCGAGCGCGCACGACGACCCCGAGCCGACCGCCGCCGGCTGACCGGCGTCCGCGCCGGTAGACGACGGCCGACATCGGCGTTGTGCCGCTTGAGCGGCCCGTCCGGCCGCCACAACGCCGACGTCGACGGGCGGGTGGCGACGGTCAGGCGGTGCGGGACTGCGGCGCGTCGCCCACGGCGGCGACCTTGCGCATGAGGTCGCGCAGCGTGGCCTGCTCGGCCGCGGTGAGGGCCGCGAACGCGTCCGGCGGCACCGACAGCGCGTCGAGCAGCCGCAGCGCGGCCTGCTCGCCCGCGTCGGTGAGGACGACGATGCGCGCGCGGCGGTCGCTCGGGTGCGGGCGCCGCTCGGCGAAGCCCTTCTCCTCGAGCTGGTCGGTCAGCGCCGTGACGTAGGAGGCGTCGCAACCGAGCAGCGCCGCGAGGTCGCGCATGGACTGCGAGGGCTGGTCGTGCAGCCGCAGAAGTGCCTTGGCGGGCCCCGGCGTCAGGCCTTCACTGGTGCACGCGCCGATGAACATGTCATGGCCCGGACCGCTCATGAGGAGGTCGCGGATGGTGCGCCACGCCTCGCGGGCGGCTGCAGTCACGGCCACCGCCGGATCGTACACCCGATGTTTCATCCACATCTATGGTTGACGTAGATGTTTGACATGACTCAACCATCTGGGCATCCTGGCCGCATGAGCTCCCCCGCCCGCGCCGACCGCAAGGCCGCGCGCATGGAAGCCCGTGGCATGGACCCCGAGCTGCGCCGGCTCGGCATGGTCGTGATCCTCGGGACGATCATGTCGATCCTCGACGTGACGATCGTGATCGTCGCCATCGACACCCTCGCCCGCGACTTCCACGCGACGCTGTCGACCATCCAGTGGGTCAGCACCGGCTACCTGCTCGCCCTCTCGGCGGTCATCCCGCTGTCCGGCTGGGCGGTCGAGCGCTTCGGCGCGAAGCGCATGTGGATGTTCTCGCTGACGATGTTCACGCTCGGCTCGGCTCTCTGCGGGCTCGCGTGGAACGCCCCGTCGCTCATCCTGTTCCGCGTCCTGCAGGGCCTCGGCGGCGGCATGATCATGCCGATCGGCATGTCGATCCTGGCCAAGGCGGCGGGGCCGGCGCGGATCGGCCGCGTGATGGGCACGCTCGGTGTTCCGATGCTGCTCGGCCCGGTGCTCGGCCCGGTGATCGGCGGCGTGCTGGTCACGCACCTGTCGTGGCGCTGGTGCTTCTACGTCAACGTGCCCATCGGCTTCGTGGCGCTGTACCTGGCGCGACGCGTCATGGCCGCCGACACCGAGCGGCACAAGGCGCCGCTCGACGTGCGCGGCCTCGCCCTGCTCTCCCCCGGCCTCGCGCTGACCGTCTACGGGCTGTCCGAAGCCGGCACCGGCAGCGGCTTCGGTTCGACGAGGGTGCTCGCGTCCATCGCCGTCGGCCTGCTGCTCGTCGCCGCCTTCTCCGTGAACGCTCTGCGGGTCACCGCGCCGCTGCTGGACCTGCGGCTGTTCCGCATCAGCGGGTTCCGCATGTCGAGCCTCACCTCACTGACCGTCGGCGCGGGCATGTTCGGGACGATGTTCATCCTGCCGCTCTACTACCAGGTGACCCGCGGCGCGAGCGCGATGGA
>DASZYF010000197.1:0-16103 GCA_035545535.1 Mycobacteriales bacterium
AACCGGGTCTCACCCGACCGCTGCGCAACCTCGACGGCTGCTACAACGACGCCGACGTGAACGCGGCCGTGTGGCTGCTGCTGTCCGACGGCTCGCAGATCGAGATCGGCTACACGGTCGACTCGTGCGGGCCGCCCGGACGTCTGCTCGCCTACCGCTACGTCGCCGTGACCGACCAGGCCCTGGATCAGCAGCTGCTCGAGCTGGACCGGCGGGGCGTCCCGACGGACTCGCTGCTCGATCACTTCATGCCCAACAACGCGGGCCACACCTACGCGGTCCAGCGTTCGCCCGACCCGCACGTGTGGCTGTTCGAGCTCGACGGCCGCGTCGTGCACCGGTGGCGCTCTTCGACGGTGCTGACCGTCCGCACGGCCGAGGTCGGTGTCGAGAGCTACGCACCGTTCGCGCGCGTGCGCGTGAAGTTCGGCCACCTAGCGGTGCAGCGCGGCGCCGGCTGGGCCACCTGGCAGACCGATCACATCGCCACCACCGGCCGCATGTCGGGCAGCAACGGCGTCGCCACCTGGAACGCGCGCGAGAACTGACAGCGCTGCGAGGTGCTCGCCGCCGCGAACCCGCAGACTGGGAGGCGATGTCTCCCGGCTCCCGTGCAGCGGCCGCCTGGCGGCGCTGGGAGCAGCACCCGGTGTGGCGAGGCTGGACCCGCGCGCGCGAGCTCAGCCTCGTCACCCACGCGCTGGCCCTGGCCGCACAGCAGGTCCTCTGCACCGCCCCGCTCATGGTGGCGCTCTCCGCCCTGCTGCGCCGCGCCGGCGGAGAGGGGCCCGGCGTGCTGGTCCCGCGCTACCTCGGGCTCACCGGCGCCTCGGCGAAGGATGTGGCGGCCTTGTTCGCCGGCGCATCACCCAGGGTCAGCTTCGACAACCTGGCCGTCGGCGCCCTGCTCGCGTTCGCGTTCGGCACCGGCGTGGCGCTCACGCTGCAACGTGGGTGCGAGCTGATCTGGGACGTCCCGCGCGCCGGCGTGCGGTCGTTCCCCCGCCAGTGCCTGTGGCTGTTCGGCCTGGTCGCCTACCTCGTCGTGATCTTGAGCGTGGGGCGCAACGCCCACCACATCCACGGTCACGACCACGTGCGCCTCGGTGCCCGGGTCGTCGTCCAGTTCGGCGCGTCCTTCGTCTTCTTCTGGTGGAGCCAGCGGCTGCTGCTCGGCGGACGCGTCTCCTGGCGAGCCCTGTGGCCCGGCGCCCTGGCCATCGCGGTCGGCACGGCGGGGCTGGTCGCGCTGTCCGGGCTCGTGCTCCCCGGCCAGATCACCGACGAGGTCAGCGACTACGGCCTGGTCGGAGGCGCCTTCGTGCTGTCCATCTGGCTCGTCGCGTTGAGCGGCGTCGTCCTCGGAGGGGTGATGGTGGGCAACGTGGTCCACGACGCCCACCGGCCGGTTGGGGAAGCTCAGCCATCGGACAGTGACTGACCCTCCCCGAAGTCACTTCTTCTGCTTGGCCTGGAACGCGTCGATCGAGGCGCGCAGCTCCGGGGAGTCGAACGAGCGGTGCTCCGCGGTGAACGCGTAGTCGAGCGTGTTCAGCAGCGCGTGCTCGAGGTGCAGGTTCATGACCCGGCGGGTGTCCTCGACCGCGCCGCGCGGCAGCTTGGCGATCTTCTGCGCGCACTCCATCGCCTTCGCGAACACCTCGTCGTCGGGCACGACGTGGTTGACCAGGCCGATCTGCGCGGCCCGCGCGGCCGGGATGCGCTCGCCGGTGAGCGCGTACTCCTTGGCGAGCTGCAGCGACGTGAGCAGCGGCCAGCTGACCGGGCCGCCGTCGGCGGCGACCAGGCCGATGGCGACGTGCGGGTCGGCCAGGTAGGCGCTCTCCGCCATGAAGACGATGTCGGACAGCGCGACGAGCGAACAGCCGAGGCCGACGGCCGGACCGTTCACCGCGGCGACCAGCGGCACGCGGCACTTGGCCATGCCGGTGACGATCTGCCGGCCGTGCACGATGGTCTCGCGGCGCAGCTCGAGGTCCTTGATGAGGTCGTCGATGTAGCCGAAGTCGCCGCCGGCGGAGAACGCGCGGCCGTTGCCGGTGATGACCGCAGCACGGACGTCCCAGGCCTCGTCGATCTGCGGCCACAGGCCCGCGAGCCCCGCGTGCAGCTCGCGGTTGGTCGCGTTGAGCGCGTCGGGACGGTTGAGGCGGATGACGAGGACGTCGCCGTCGCGCTCGAGCTGGATCGCGTCGGGCACTCTGATCTCGCTCATGCCGGCAGCCCCAGGATGCGCTGCGCGACGAGGTTGCGCTGGATCTGCGACGTCCCGCCCATCACGCTCTGCGCACGGCTGTACAGGTAGAGGCGCAGCCAGGTGTCGTCGGAGTCACCGTGCCCGGTGCCGCCCACCGCGAGTGCCGCATGTCCCACCGTCTGCTCCGTCCATGTCATCAGCAGCTTGTCCGCCGACCCGTACGGGCCGTGGACGATGCCGTCCAGTCGTTCCGAGAGGCGCCGGCTCACGTGCAGTCGCAGCATCTCCGACTCCACGATCGCCCAGCCGAGCTCGTCGAGGTGCTCGGTGTGGCCCGCGACATCCTGCCGCACCATCGCGACGAGCTCCTTGACCGTCTTGCTGTAGCGCGAGGCGAAGCCGAGCTCCGCGGGCTCGCGTTCGTGGCTCACCACCGTCATGGCGAGCGCCCAGCCGTCACCCGGTGCGCCGACCATGTTCTCGGCCGGCACGCGCGCGCCGTCGAAGAAGACCTCACCGAACTCGCGCGTGATGCCGTTGATCATCTTGAGCGGGCGCTGCTCGATGCCGGGCTGGTCCATCGCGACGACGAACGCGGAGATGCCCTTGTGCGGGCGCACCTCGGGGTCGGTGCGGGCCAGCACGAGGCACCAGTCGGCCAGGTCGGAGTAGCTGGTCCAGATCTTCTGCCCGTCGATGACGTACTCGTCGCCGTCGCGCACCGCCTTGGTGCGCAGGTTGGCGAGGTCGGAGCCGGCGTCGGGCTCGCTGAAGCCCTGGCACCAGCGCTCGCGGCCGCTGACGATGCCGGGCAGGAAGCGCTGCTGCAGCTCGGGGCTGCCGTGCTCGAGCAGGCCGAGCACGAGGTAGCCGAGGCTCGGCCGCGGCGGGGCGCCGGCGGCGGCGAGCTCCTCGTCGACGATGACGTCGTAGACGGTGGACAGGCCCTGCCCGCCGACCTCGACGGGCCAGGACGTGCCGAAGAAGCCCGCGTCGTAGAGCGCCTGGTGCCAGGCCGGCTGGCCCTCCCAGTACGCATCGGAGATCGACGAGTGCCCGAGGTGCGGGTTGTGGTCGACCAGCCACGCCCGCAACCGCTGACGGAAGTCGGCTTCCTCCGCGGAGTCCCGGTAGTCCATGCGTCACACCACCCCGAAGCCGGACAGGACGTTGCGCAGGTGCGTCCGGGCGCCGCCGAGCACGTCGATGGAGAGGAAGGCGCGGCGCAGGTAGACGTGTGCGAGGCACTCCCACGTGTTGCCGATGCCGCCGTGCACCTGGATCGCCGTCTCGCAGGCGGTGCGGGCCGCGCGCGCGGTGTAGGCCTTGGCGAGCGATGCCGCGGTGAGCGCCTCGGCCGGCTCCAGCGCATCGGCGGCCCAGGCCGCGTGCTGCACCAGGCTGCGCGCGCCCTCGATGAGCACGTGGACATCAGCGAGCAGGTGCTGCACGGCCTGGAACGAGCCGATCGCGGTGCCGTACTGCTTGCGCGTCTTCGCGTAGGCGACGGTGGTGTCGAGCGCTCCGCGCATGATGCCGAGAAGCTCGGCGCTGGCGATCGCGGTGCCGAACGCGGCCCAGCGCGTCATGTCGTCGGCTGAGAGCTGCGCGCCTCCGACGCCTGCGGCGGTCGCTGCGACGGCGCCGGTCGTCCGCGTCAGGTCGACGTGCTGGTCGGCGAGCGGCGTCACCATGGTGCGGCCGAGCACCGGCACACCGCCGTCGCCGATGAGCAGGAGCGCCGTCGCCGCACCGGCGGCATCGAGCGCGAGCGTGCCGACCGGGACGTCGACTCCCGCGGCCAGCGCGGAGAGGTCGGCGGTGAGAGCGACGGTCTCGAGCGTGGCCGGCGCCTCGACGCCCGCCCGGCGCCGGAGCTCGGACGCGAGCACCGGGCCGAGGAACGGCACGTCGGCGAGGCCGCGCGACAGCTCCTCGGCGACGAGCGCGACCTCGACCGCGGAGGCGTACGGGTTGCCGTCGTCGTCGGCCTCGCGCAGCTCACGCCACCCGGCACCCGCGACCGCTGCCTCGAGCTTGTCGTGCCGCTCGGCGTCGCCGAGCGCGGCGACCGAGCCGGGACCGAGGCGCTCGACCAGCTGCGCGGCCGCATCGCGCAGAGCCTTCTGCTCGGAGGACAGGCGGACGTCCATCAGCGCGCCCCGGTCGGGGCGCCGGGAGCCGGCGAGCGAGTCACATCGATCACCGTCGCGAGGCGCGGCGCCCACTCGTCGCGCAGCGTGCGGCGCAGCACCTTGCCCGAGGGCAGGCGCGGGATCGTGTCGACCACCACGACGTGGCGCAGCTGCTTGTAGGTCGCGAGCGATTCCGCGACCAGCGCGGCGAGCTGCGCGGTGTCGATGTCTTCGCTCAGCTGCACGGCGGCCACCGGAACCTCGCCGCTGCGCGGATCGGGCAGGCCGAACACGGCGCAGTCGAGCACCGCGGGATGGCCGTGCAGCACGGCCTCGATCTCGGCGGGCGCGACCTGGAACCCGTTGACCTTGATCATCTCCTTGGAGCGGTCGGTGAGGTGCACCCAGCCGTCTTCCTCGAGCCAGCCGACGTCGCCGGTGCGGTACCACCCGTCGTCGAAGGCGTCGGCGTTCGCGACGTCCGGCAGGTAGCCCGCCATGAGCGACTCGCTGCGCGCCTGGATCTCGCCGATGCCACCCGGAGCGAGCACCGCGCCGGTGTCGAGGTCGACCACGCGCAGCTCCACGCCCGGTGCGGGCAGGCCGGCGGAGTCGAGCCGCCAGCGGTCCGGCTCGTGCACGGGGTTGGCCGCGATGACCGGCAGCTCGCTCGCGCCGTACGCGCACAGCCAGCGCACACCCGTGAGCTCGGTGACGCGCTGCGCGACCGACTCGGTGACCGGCGTCGCGCCCCACATGATGTAGCGCAGCGACGACAGGTCACGGGAGGCGATCGTCGGGTCGTTCGCCATCGCGAGCGCGATCGGCGCGACCGCCATCTCGAGCGTCATGCGCTCGGACTCGATGTGGTCGAGCACCGCGGTCAGGTCGAAGCGGCGGTGCAGCCGCACCGACGCGCCCGCCTCCGCAGCGGCCAGCAGGTTCAGCAGGCCGAGGATGTGCGAGGGCGGTGTCGCGATCTGGAAGCGATCGTCGGCCGTGAGCCCGAGCGCCTCGACCCACGTCTGCGTCGCGCGGCCCATCGATCGGTGCGTGTGCCGCACGGCCTTCGGCAGCCCCGTGGTGCCGGAGCTGAAGACGAGCACCGCCTCGGCGTCGTCGCTCACGTCCGGGCGCGGCACCGCGGTGGTGTCCTGCGCGTCCGCCCGGCGCAGCACGTCGTCGAGCGCGGTCAGCCCGTCGGTCACGCCGGCGAGCAGCGGGATGCCGGAGCCCTCGGCGATCGCGTGCATCGGCTGGGTGAGCGCGAGCGCGTGCCCGACCTCGGCGGCCTTCCACGCCGGGCTGATGAGCACCGTGGCGGCACCGACCTTGCTGACCGCCATGACGGCGATGACCAGCTCCGCGCGGTTCGACGCCATGAGGGCGACGCGGTCACCCACGCCGACACCGACCAGCTGCAGGTGACGCGCGAAGCCGTTGCTCGCGGCATCGAGCCGCGCGTAGGTCCAGTCCTCGTCGCCGACGCGCAGCGCGGTGCTCGCGGGCGCGCCGGCGGCCGTGGCCTCGAGGCCGTCGTGGAGCACGGAAACCATGTTCTTCGAACTTGACATCGACGTCAACTTCAGCGGAGATGTAGGTTCTCCGCCATGCCCGAGGTCAGTCCCTTCGCCACGATCCCCCGCACCGATGACGCCGTGCGGGCCGACATCGTCGACACCGTGCGGCGCTTCGTCGCCCGCGAGGTCATCCCGGTGGTCGGGGACCTGGAGCGCTCGGACACCTTCCCGGCCGAGATCGTGCAGCAGATGCGCGAGCTCGGGCTGTTCGGCATCCCGATCCCCGAGTCGATGGGTGGCCTCGGCCTGGACCTGCTGACCTACATCGCGGTCATCGAGGAGCTCGCCTACGGGTGGATGAGCCTCACCGGCATCGTCAACACCCACACCATGTGCGCGACGCTGATCATGCAGTCGGGCACCGAGGAGCAGAAGCAGCGCTGGCTCCCGTCGATGGCGACCGGCGCGCGGCGCGGTGCGCTGTCGCTGTCCGAGCCCGACGCGGGCAGCGACACGAAGAAGATCGCGTGCAAGGCGCGCAAGGACGGCGACAGCTTCCTGGTCACCGGCACCAAGGCCTGGGTGACCAACGGCGAGCGCGCGTCGCTCGTCGCACTCGTCGTGCGCACCGACGAGGGCATCAGCACGTTCATCGTCGAGAAGGACCCGGGCCCGGCGTTCGGCGGCATCAGCATCAGCAAGACCGTCGGCAAGCTCGGCTACAAGGGCGTCGAGACGGTCGAGATGGCCTACGACGAGCACCGCGTTCCCGCGGAGAACCTCGTCGGTACGCCGGGACGTGGTCTGGCCCAGGTGCTCTCGGTGCTCGAGGTGGGCCGCATCAACATCGCGGCGCGCGCCGTCGGCGTCGCTCGTGCGGCCTTCGACGCCGCGATCGCCTACGCGCAGGTCCGCGAGACGATGGACAAGCCGATCGCCGAGCACCAGGCGATCCAGCTGAAGCTCGCCGACATGGCGACCAAGCTGCGGGCGGCCCGCCTGCTCACCGTCGACGCCGCGGAGCGCAAGATGGCCGGCGAGCGGTGCGACGTCGAGGCCGGCATGGCCAAGCTGTTCGCGTCCGAGACCGCGATGGAGCTGGCGATGGACGCGATGCGCATCCACGGCGGCGTCGGCTACACGAACGAGTTCCCGGTGGAGCGCTACTTCCGCGACGCGCCGCTCATGATCATCGGCGAGGGCACCAACGAGATCCAGCGACTCGTCATCGCCCGCGGCCTGCTCGCCCGCGCGCAGCGCTGACGCCCGGGACGCATCCGCGGGCCGCGTCAGGTGGGCTCGATCCCCTTCCAGCGGCGGCGGACGTGGTGACGCTCGAGGGCGCTCGCCACAGGGTCGGCGAGGATGGCCGGCATGTCCGCGTTGATGGCGGGGGTCGCCGCCTGGGTCAGCCCGACGCGCAGGAAGTCCTCCGGATCGGGGTGCTCGGCGATGATCGCGGCCCAGGCCCGCTGCTCATCGTCGGGACGGCGGGTGTAGATGCCGGGCCGGTACGCCGCCGGCAGCTTCAGGGCGGTGGTCAGCGGACTGCTGCGTGGCGGTCCGAAGCGCTCGAACAGGCGCGCGGACAGGTCGCTCTCGGGATCCAGGGAGCCGGTGTCGCGCGGATGGCGCCAACCTCCGACCGCGCGCACCGCGGTGACGCGTTGCAGGCACGCCGTGGGAGCGAGCCACTCGCCGGGGGCGTAGGTCCAGCCCTCCGGGTGCAGTGCGAACGGCGGCCGTCCGGGATCGACCTGCAACCAGCGGGAGTGTGCCCAGCTGCCGTCGTCGCCGATCGCGGCGAGCAGATGCTCGAGGTGGGTCGGGAGCCACAGGTCGTCGTGCCCCAAGTAGGCGATGAACAGGCCGCGCGCGCGGCGCAGCGCCTCGTTGTTCGGCACGACCTGGGTGCCCGCGTTGGTGGGGAGGTTGGTCCAGCGGACCCGCCGGTCCCCGTCACGCGCGGCGGCCACGACCTCGGCAGAGTCGTCAGTGCAGCCGTCACCGATCACGAGCAGCTCGAGGTCGGTGACGGTCTGGCCGCGGACGGACGCGATCGACCAGGGCAGGACGCTTGACCAGTTCCACGTGGGGATGACGACGGTCACGACGGGCCGGCGTCGCAGCAGCCTCACCAGCGCCAGGGAACGATGTCCGGCGCGCGGTCCGCGTCGTAGGGGAGGTCCAGCGCGTCGGGGCTGTCGTGGTCGTACATCGACGACGGCATGTTGATGAGGAAGGCCTCGGTGGTGCCGATGTTCTTCCAGCCGTGGAAGAGGTTCGGCGGGATCACCAGCAGCGCCGGGTTGCGGTCACTGAGCTTGAACTCGTTGAGGGCGCCCTGCGTCGGCGACCCGTCACGGGCGTCGTAGACGACGATCGACACGAGGCCGCAGACCACGAACAGCCGGTCTGTCGAGGCCTGGTGAAGTCCCCAGGCGCGGACTCGACCCGGTTGGGTCGTCGTGACGTGGACCTGCGTGATCTCCTGATCGACCTCGGGCCAGGCGCGACGCGCTACCTCGGCCACCGTGCCGTCCTCGTGGGGCACCGGACGGGTCGGGCGGAAGCGCAGGCCGTCGATGGGATCCCGACGCCAGCGACCGTCCGCATCGACCTGGGAACGTTTGTGCACCAGCCATTCCCGGCCGACGACGGTGGAGGGGTCTGACATCCCGACCAGGATACGGCGGAGCAGCTGACTGGACCCGTGGCAGACGTACGGGTCCGCGTCAGCGGGAGACGTGGGCCCGGAGCTCGTCCTTCACGACCTTGCCGGTCGCGTTGATCGGCAGCGCGTCGAGGAACGCGACCCGGCGCGGGACCTTGTAGTTCGCCATCTCGTCGCGCGACCAGGCGATGAGCTCGGCCTCGGTCACCTGGGCGCCGGGCTGGGTGACGACGAACGCCATGCCCACCTCGCCGAGCCGGTCGTCGGGGATGCCGATGACGGCGACCTGCTGCACGGCGTCGTGGCGCAGCAGCACGTTCTCGATCTCGGCCGGGTAGGCGTTGAACCCGCCGACGATGAACATGTCCTTCACGCGGCCGACGATGCGCAGGCACCCGTTCGGTTCGATGACGCCGAGGTCACCGGTGTGCAGCCAGCCGTCGGCGGTGAGCGCGGCCGCGGTGGCCTCGGGGTTGTCGAGGTAGTGCGACATCACGCTGCCGCCCCGCAGCGTGACCTCGCCCGGCTCCCCGGTGGGCACCTCACGACCGTCGGAGTCGACGAGCCGCAGCTCGAAGCCGGGCCGGGCACGGCCGACGGTGGTGGCGACGGTGGTGGCGTCGTCGTCGTGGCCGGTGCCGGTGGCGGTGCCGGCCTCGGTGAGCCCGTAGCCGGAGACGACCGTGGTGAAGGGCAGCTCGGCGAAGATGCGGCGGATGAGCTCGACCGGGATGTCGGCGGAGCCGGTGACGGCGACGCGCAACGTGGAGATGTCGAACGATGCGCGGTCCGGCGCGTCGAGCATCGCCTGGTAGATCGTGGGAGCGCCCGGGAGGACGGTCACCTTCTCGTCCTGCACGCGCTTGAGCACGCGGCTGATGTCGAACACCGGCTCGGGCAGCATCGTCGCGCCCGCGGCGACGGAAGCGAGGATGCCCGCCTTCAGACCGAACATGTGGAAGTACGGGTTGACCATCAGGTAGACGTCGCCCGGCTGCAGCCCGGCCATGACGACCCAGTCGTCGGCGACGCGCATCGTCCGGTCGTGCGTCTGCACGACGCCCTTCGGCTGCCCGGTGGTGCCGGACGTGAAGAGGATGTCGGACACGTCGCTGACGGTCACCGCCGCGGCGCGGGCCTTCGCCTCCTCTCGGGACGCGTCGTCCGCGCGGGCGAGCAGCTCCTCGAAGGTGATGACATCGTCGTGCGCGGTGCTGCCGATGGCCACGACGGTCTCGAGGTCGGGGAGCTCGACACCGGTGGCGCGCAGCATCGCGACGTAGTCGACGTCGAGGAAGCGATCGACCGTGATGAGCGCCTTCGCACGGCTGCGCGCGAGGATGTCGGCGGCCTCGCGTCCCTTGAAGCGCGTGTTGATCGGCACGAGCGTCGCGCCCGCGTGCTCGATGCCGAGGAACGCCTCGATCCACTCGACGCTGTTGGGCGCCCAGAGGGAGACGACGTCGCCCGTGCCGATGCCGGATGCGACGAGGGCGGCCGCGACCTCGTGCACGCGCGCGCCGAGCTCGACGTAGGTCAGGACGCGTGACCCGTCGTCGACCGCCCGGCGGTCACCGTGGTCGGCGACCGACCGGGCGAGGGCGTCGACGATCGTCCGGCCGGCAGCGCTCACGTCGGCGACCGTCGACCGGCGTCAGGCGGCGACGGGGGTGTCGTCGATCTCCATGAGGCGCGCGAGGTTGCCGCCCATGATCTTGCGCACCGTCTCCGGGTCGGAGTCCTGGAGCTGGCCGAGGTAGCTCATCGGGTTCTCCAGGCCCTCGGGGTGCGGGAAGTCCGAGCCGAACAGCACGCGGTCGACACCGATCCGACCGGCGAGCTCGACCAGGTCCTCCTCCCAGAACGGGCTGATGTGGATCTGCCGCTTGAAGACCGCGATGGGGTCCTCCATGAAGTCCTGCGGCATCTTCTTGTAGGTGTCCTTGAGGGCCCGCATCAGCGGCTCGACCCAGCTGCTGCCGTTCTCGATGACCGCGATCTTCAACGTGGGGAACCGCGACAGCGCTCCGTGCGCGATGAACGACGCGACCGCGTCCTCGACGGGACGCCACGACGACAGCATGCGGAAGGCCTGCGGCTGGAACGGCAGCATCTCGCTGTCGCTGCCGCACCACTCGTTCTGGTGCCGGTCGTAGCCGCTGTCGGAGGAGTGCAGGCCGACGAGGATGCCGTGGTGCACGACCCGCTCCCAGAACGGGTCGAACTCCGGCAGCGCGAACGAGCGCGGGCCGTTGGGACCCCACGCGGGCGCCGGGCGCATCAGGATGCACTTGGCGCCGCGGGCGGCGACCCACTCGAGCTCCTCGAGCGCTTTGTCGAGGATGCCGGGGGTGATGACCGGCGTCGCGAAGATGCGGCCCTCGTAGTTGAACTGCCACTCCTCGTACATCCACTCGTTCAGCGAGTGGATGACGGCGGCCGTCATCTCGGGCTCGTCGCGCATGCGCTCCTCGATGAGGCTCGCGAGCGTCGGGAACATCAGCGTGCGGTCGAGGCCCTGCTCGTCCATGAGCTCGAGGCGCGCGGCCGGCGTGCGGAACGCCTCGGGCGAGCGGATCGGGTCGCCGAAGATGGCCCGGCGGTCCTTCCCCTCCGGGTTGCCCTTGCGGTAGAAGTCCTCCATCGCGCCGGGGCGGGCGACGACCTCGAACGTCGGGTTCGGGATGTAGTCGCTGATCTTGCCGCGGATGACGATCTTGGTGCGGCCCTTCACCTCGGTGTAGTCGACCGCGTGCTTCCACTTGTCCGGGAGGTGCCGGGTGAGCGACTCGCGGGTCTCGTAGAGGTGGTTGTCCGCGTCGAAGACCGGAACGTCGAGCGCCATCGGGGATGCTCCTTCTACCGTGCTGAGAACGTCGTTGCAAATCTAGCGGGGTTGGGCCAACGGGTCACGCGGACCGCAGAGCGCGGAGGACCTCGTCAGTGTCGGCGCCCAGCCGGGGCGCGGGACGGTTCGGGCGTTCCACGCCGTTCGTCCGGATCGGGCTCGCGAGCGTGTGCACCTGCCCGCCGTCGTCGGTGCGCGTGTGCAGCACCATCGCGCGCTCGTCGACGAACGCGGAGCCGAGGGCGTCGGTCAGGGTCGTCACCGGACCGACGGGAACGCCGAGCGGCTGCAGCAGCGCGAGCCACTCCGCGGTGGTGCGGGTGACCCAGATGTCGGCGAGCAGCTGTGCCAGTTCGCCACGGTAGGCGGCGCGCAGCCCCATGGTCGTGAAGCGCGGGTCTTCGGCCAGCTCGACTCCCCCGAGCTGACGCGCGAGCACGGACCACTGGCGGTCGTGGGCGACGAACACGGCGACATGCCCGTCGGCGGTGGCGAACAGCTGCGCCGGCGCGTAGAAGCCGTGCGCGCCCAGGTGCGCCCGCGCAGGCTCGACGCCGCCGTTGAGGACCGCGGCGGCGCGGTAGTTGAGCTGCGCGAGCAGGGTGTCGTGCAGCGAGACGTCGAGCTGCCCGCCCTCGCCGCGCAGGATCGCGGCGACGAGCCCGAGCGCGGCGTAGGGCGCGACGCTGTTGTCGATGACCGAGTAGCCGGCGAGCGTCGGCGGCCCGTCGGGCTCACCGGTCATCGCGGCGACACCGGTCTCGGCCTGGATGATGTAGTCGAACGACGGGCGGTCGGCGCGGGAGCCGTCGATGCCGTAGCCGGTGATCGCGACGCACACGAGGCGCGCGTTCCACTTCTTCAGGTGCTCGTAGGTGAGGCCGAGCGCCTCGATGGTCGTGCCCTTCATGTTGACGACAAGCGCGTGGCTCGCGGCGGCGAGGGCGCCGAGCTGCTGCTGACCTTCGTCGGTGCGGAGGTCGACCACGACGCTGCGCTTGTTGCGGTTGAGGCTGGCGAAGTAGGGCGACACGCCGCCGGCGCCGGGGACACCGACGTGGCGCGCGATGTCCCCGCCGGGCGGCTCGACCTTGATGACGTCGGCGCCGAGGTCGGCGAGGAGCATGCCGCAGTACGGCCCGGCCAGGATCTGGCCGACCTCGATCACGCGGATGCCGTCGAGCAGCGGCCGCGCGGTCATCCGCTCAGAGGCCCGTCATCGCAGGGTGGCCGCGAGTGACGAGAGCAGGTCACGCGTGCGCTTCGACGATGCGATGAGCTCGTCGCGGCCGTTGCCGATGGGCACCACGCGGACCGAGAGGTCGGTCGCGCCCGCGTCGGCGAACGCGCGCAGGCGCTTCTCGATCGCCTCTTCGCTGCCGGCGGCGAGGATGTCGCCGACCTCGCGCGCGTTGCCGTGCTCCATGAGCTTCTGGTAGTTCGGCGAGACCTCGGCCTCGGAGAGCAGGCGGTTGGCCCGCGTCGTGGCGGCCTCGACCTCGCTGTCGGCGCAGAGGCAGACGGGCACGCCCGCCACGATGCGGGGTGCCGGACGGCCGGCGGCTTCGGCGGCGCCGTTGATCAGCGGCGCGATGTGGTCGCCGATCGCCTTCTCGTCGGCCAGCCAGAGGATGGTGCCGTCGCCCTTCTCGCCCGCCAGGCGCAGCATCACCGGGCCCAGCGCGGCGAGCAGCACCGGCGTCGGCGCCACGTCGGTGACGTCGAGCGGCTGGTTGACGTCGAAGGTGTCGTTCTTGACCGTCGTGGTGCCGGGGCCGGCGAGCATCGGCAGGAACGCCTCGAGGTAGTCGCGCAGCATCGCGGCCGGCTTCTCGTAGGGCAGGCCGAGCATCTCCTTGATGATCCAGTGGTGCGAGACGCCGAGGCCGAGCGCGAGACGCCCCTGCGCGACCGCCTGCGTGGAGAGCACCTGCTGCGCGAGCGCCACCGGGTGGCGCGGCTGCACCGGCACCACCGCGGTGCCGATCTCGATGCGCTCGGTGCTCATCGCGACGACCGCGCAGGCGGTGAGCGCGTCGAACTCGTCGGGGATCTGCGGGATCCAGACGCCGTTGAGGCCGGCCTGCTCGGCCCACTGCGCGTCGCTGATGAGGCGCTGCACCTTGGTCGCGTAGCGGCCGCGCTCGGGGCCCACCATCACGCCGATGCGCATGCGTCCGCCGCCTTCCCGGAGCCCCGTGGGCGTGTGGAGAACGTCGCTCTCCATCTTGTATAGGCAGCGTACCGCCCGACCCCACGAGGGTCCAGGGTCAGTCCGGGAGCAGGGTCTCGGGGCGTTGGTGGGCGATGACGACGTCCGCGCCGAGGATGGCAGCCGGGTCGTAGTCGTCCGGCAGCGGTGCGAACGACGGCGGGCGCTTCTCCAGCAAGGAGGCGACGCCCTCGGCGAGGTCGGCGCCCGCGACCGCGGCCGCCATCGCGTGGTAGCTGCGGCGCATCGCGTCGACGAACGTCGCGTCGCCGTCGAGGTGCAGCTGGTGGCGCAGCATCGCCAGCGACGTCGGCGCGCAATGCTCGGCGATGTCGGCGGCGTACGTGACGGCGGTGTCGAGCAGCGCCTCGGGGTCGACGACGCGCGTGACGAGGCCCAGGGCCATCGCCTCGTCGGCCGTGACCGTGCGCGCGGACAGCAGCAGCTCGGTCGCGATCGGAAGGCCCACCATGCGGGGCAGCAGCCACGTGAGCCCGTACTCGCCCGCGAGGCCGCGACGCGCGAACGACGTCGAGATCTTCGCCGTCGAGGCGATGAAGCGGACGTCGCAGAGCAGCGCCTGCACCAGGCCGATGCCCGCGCACGCCCCGTTGACCGCGGCGATCATCGGCTTGCGCACGCGCCACGGGCTGTAGACGGGCAGCCGGCCGTCCTGGGTGAGCTGCGTGCCGGCGAGGCTCTCCAGCCGCGCGACGTCCATGCCGGGGCAGAACGTGGTGCCGGCTCCCGTGACGACGACCGCCCGCACGCGCGGGTCGGTGTCGACGCGCTCGAGCGCGCCGAAGTAGGCGACCTCGAGCTCGGGCGACCAGGCGTTGCGCCGTTCCGGACGGTTCAACGTGACGACGGCGACGCCGTCCGGGCGTACCTCGACCAGCGTGAGCTCTTCGTCTGCCACGGGCGCCACCCTAGGTGAGAACGCCGCTCTCCAGATGAGAGAACAATTGCTACGATCGGCGCATGGTCACGCCGGACGCCGCGCAGGTCGCGCGCGACCACGGCTTCCACCCGGTGACCGTCCGGCGCGTCGTCCAGGAGACCGACGACACCCGTTCGTACGTGCTCGACATCCCGTCCGAGCTGCGGGCGACGTTCGCCTACCGCGCCGGGCAGTTCTGCACGTTCCGCCTGCGCGAAGGCGACGGGGACGACGCGGTCGAGCACCTGCGCTCCTACTCGATGTCGACCTCCCCCGACACCGACGACGAGCTCGCCGTGACGGTGAAGCGGGTGCCCGGCGGCAAGGTGTCCGGCTGGTTCCACGACAACGTCCGCGAGGGCACGACCCTCGAGGCCACCCGGCCGACGGGCGTGTTCTGCCTGCGCGACAGCGACCGCCCGCTCGTCGGCTTCTGCGGCGGCAGCGGCGTGACACCGGTCATCTCGCTCGTGAAGAGCGCGCTCGCGACGACCGGGCGCACCGTCGCGCTCTACTACGCCAACCGCGACGCCGACTCGGTCATCTTCGACGCCGAGCTCACCAAGCTCGAGGAGCAGCACGCAGACCGGCTCACCGTCGTGCGGCACGACGACAGCGCCGGCGGGTTCCTCGACGCCGCGGGCGCGTGGGCGTTCGCCGACCGGTACGGCACCGACGCCGACTTCTACCTCTGCGGGCCCACTCCCTTCATGGACCTCGTCGAGGACGCGCTGCACGCGCACGGCGTCGCCAAGGAGCACGTGTTCGTCGAGCGCTTCGGGCCCAAGGCGTCCGCACCGGCGGCCGACGCCGCCGACGTGAGCGACGACGCCGCCGACGTGCCGTCGGAGATCACGATCATCCTCAAGCGCAAGAAGCACCAGCTGCCCTACAAGAAGGGCGAGACGATCCTCGAGACCGCTCGCCGCGGCGGCGTCACCACACCGTTCTCCTGCGAGGCCGGCAACTGCGCGACGTGCATGGCGAAGCTCCTCGAAGGCACGGCGCACATGCGCGTGAACGACGCGCTCACCGAGGACGAGGTCGACGAGGGCTGGATCCTCACGTGCCAGTCGGAGCTCTCGGGCCCGGCCGCGGTCGTCGAGTACGAGGAGATGTAAGGCGTTGGACTTCGAGCTCGACGAGGATCAACGCGACCTGCAGGCCGCGGCCGCCGAGACGCTGGCGAAGGCGTGCCCGCCCACCTACCTGCGCGCGGTCGTCGAGGAAGG
The DNA here is from genome assembly GCA_035545535.1 of Mycobacteriales bacterium. Lineage (GTDB taxonomy): Bacteria > Actinomycetota > Actinomycetes > Mycobacteriales > CAJCIY01 > DASZYF01. Next base: position 15,780 of record DASZYF010000197.1, read on the forward strand.
GCACGACCCCTCCGACCTCTGGCGGACGCTGTCGTCGCTGGACTGGCCCGTGCTCGCGGTCCCGGAGGAGGACGGCGGCGCCGGCGCGAGCGCGATGGAGCTCGCGATCGTGCTCGAGCAGCTCGGCTACGTCGCCGACCCCACCGCATTCCTGCCGACGACGACGCAGCTGCTGCCCGTGGTGCTCGCGGCCGGTGACGACGCGCAGCGCGCGCGGTTCGTCGGCGCCGTCGCGGGCGGCACGACGGGAACGCTCGCGCTCGCCGATGCGCGCGGCGTGTGGAACCCGAACGTCCCGCCGGTGTCGGCCGAGCGCGCGGGTGA